>NZ_JBNQTI010000166.1:0-19658 GCF_050325825.1 Kitasatospora sp. LaBMicrA B282 | reverse complement strand
GCCGAGCCTTCCGGAAGGCTCGGCGGCACCTGCGCGTTCTGGGTCAGGCGGTCAGGTCGAGCGGGGCCACGTCATAGCCGGAGCACGGGGCGGCGGGCTTGCAGTCGTTGCCGGCCTGGCAGTCCGCTCCAGTGGTGGCCGAGTAGACCTCGGGGGCGGCGCCGTACCCGGCGGCCACGAGGGCGGCGACGGTCTCGCGGACCTTGTCGGGGGTGCCGTAGTTGTTGGCGGGCTCGTGGTGGATGAACCGGCCGCCGGTCAGCCGGGACATGAAGCTGAGGTTCTTGCGGGTCCGCCGCAGGGCGGCGTGCCAGACCTCGTCCATGTCGATGGTGAGCGCGTATCCGGCGAGCGGGTCGTCGGCGACGAGGGTGGCCCAGTCGGCCCACGCGGTGACCAGCAAGTCGATGTACTCGGTGGTGAAGCCGGGGTTCTCCTTGGCCACGTCGCGCCGCAGGTCGGCGGCGAACTCGGAGAACTCCCCGTCCAGCAGCTCAGCGCCGCGCGACCGGGTGATGGTGTCGCTCATGTGCTCCTCCTTCTCCTGATTCGGGTGTGGTGCGGGTCCCGCTACAACTGCTGGTGGTCCAGCGGCGGGCGCGGGGGCTGTGGGGACCGGGGGTGATCCCCGGTCAGGGGCGGCCGAGCGCGCGGAGGGTCCAGCCGGCCTCGCGCCAGCGGTCGGTGTCGAGGGTGCCGCGCGCGTCGATGACCTTGGGGACGGCGATGTGCTGGCGCAGGGCGGCCGGGTCGGCCTGGGCGTACTCGGGCCAGTCGGTCAGGTGCAGCAGCAGGGCGGCGGCGGTGAGGGCCGAGGCCGCGTCGTCGGCGTACTCGAGCGCCGGGTAGGCCCGGCGGGCGTTCTCCATCGCGGCGGGGTCGTGGACGGTGACCTCGGCACCGGCCCGGTGGAGGGAGTCGGCGACCGCGAGGGCCGGGGAGTCGCGGATGTCGTCGGTGCCCGGCTTGAATGCCGCCCCCCACACGGCGATCCGCTTGCCGACCACGGTGCCGCCGAGCATCTCGCGGGCGAACTGGACGGTGCGCTCGCGGCGGCGCTGGTTGATCGCGTCCACGTGCTGGAGGAAGGCGACGGCCCGGTCGGCACCGAGCTCCTTGGCCCGGTGCGTGAATCCGGCGAGGTCCTTGGGCAGGCAGCCGCCGCCGAAGCCGAGGCCGGGCCGCATGCCCTTGAAGCCGATGCGCTCGTCGTAGCCCAGGCCGAGCGCGAGCTGCTGGACGTCGGCGCCGGTCAGCTCGCACAGCTCGGCCATCGCGTTGATGAAGGAGACCTTGGTGGCCAGGAAGGCGTTCGCGGCGCCCTTGATCAGCTCGGCGGTGGGCAGGTCGGTGACGATCAGCGGGGAGCCCGCGCCCAGGATCTCCGCGTAGACCGCGCGGAAGATGGCCTCGCTGGTGGTGTCGCCGTCCTCGATGCCCAGCACGATCCGGTCGGGCCGCAGGGTGTCCTCGACGGCGAACGACTCGCGCAGGAACTCCGGGGACCAGGCGAGGTGGATGTTAGCGCCGGGGCGGGCGTGCTCGGTGAGGATCTGCCGCAGCTGGGCGGTGGTGCCGACCGGGACGGTGGACTTGCCGACGATCAGCGCGTGGTCGTGCAGCCGCGGTGCCAGGCGCCGCACGGCCGCCTGGAGGTGGCTGAGGTCGTAGGCGCCGCTGCCGGGCTGCTGGGGGGTGCCGACGCCGAGGAAGTGCACGTCGGCGAAGTCGGCGGCCTCCGCGTAGGAGGCGGTGAAATGCAGGGTTCCGGCTGCGGTGTGCTTGGCGAGCAGGTCGTCCAGGCCAGCCTCGACGAACGGGGCCTGGCCCTTGTTCAGGGCCTCGACCTTGTGGGTGTCGGTGTCCATGCCGATCACGTGGTGGCCGAGTTCGGCCATGGCGGCGGCGTGGGTGGCGCCGAGGTAGCCGCAGCCGATGACGCTGACCTTGAGCGGGGTCGTACCGGTGTTCAACGCGGAGTCCTTCCGGTGGGTGGAGGGGCGGCCCGCCCACCCACCGGGGAGGGCGGGTCAGGCGGGCCGGTTGGCCAGGTAGCGGTGGATGCCGTCGCGGATGAACGGCGGGATGTCCAGGACGGACAGGTGCTCGGGGTCGAAGAACTGGACCTTGACGCCCTCGGTGAGCGGCAGCTTGCTCTCGTCGCCGTTCCAGGTGGCGGCAAAGAAGGTGATCAGCTGGCCGGAGCCGTAAGCGTCCTTGATCTCGCACAGCTCGGTCAGCGGTCCTTCGGCGGTCAGGCCGGCCTCCTCGTGGAGTTCGCGGACGATCGCCTCGGCCGGGCTCTCGCCCTCATCACAGCCGCCGCCGAGCAGACTCCAGTGGTCGGGCCAGGCGATGCTGCCGAGGTCGTCGCGCAGGTGCATTAGGAGTTGGCTGTGCCGGTTGACGATGACGGCGACGGCGCCGCGCGCGGGGGCGGCCGTGGGCTGGGAGTCGTGGTCCATGCGCCCAACCTAGGGGCCGACGGCGCCCTCATGCGGCGGCCGTCACCGAGTCGGGTGAGGCCCAGACCGCCGTCATCAGGGCCTGCATCCGGGTGCGGTCGAACCGTCCGGCGGGCCGGAGTCCGGCCTCCAACAGCGGGCGAAGCGACGCGGGGGCCGGGTCGATGGCCCCGCTGATCTGCTCATCCGTCCAGGCGGACAGCTCACCGGTCAGCCAGGAAGGCACCGGGGAGGCGAAGCCGAGCTTGTCGGCCGACCCCCAGATCTCGCGCGGCAGGCCGAGCGACCGGGCGGCGTCGCGCAGGATGCGCTTCCCGGCGGCCGGATGCTCGATCTTGAAGGCGGCCGGGAGGCGGTAGGCGAACTCGACCAGGTCGCGGGCCAGGTAGGGCGAGCGCCGCTCCAGCCCGAAGGAGGAGGCGAGCTTGTCGGAGGTCTCCACCAGGGGCCGCCAGGAGGTGGCCAGATCGACCAGGGTCAAGGCCCGGGCGAGATCGCCGCCGGCCTGTTCCAGGCACTGGGCGACCTGGTCCCGAAGGCGGGCGTCCGGGTCGGGGCCGCGCAGGATCAGCCGGGTGATCGCCTCGACGGGCTCCAACTGCTTCCCGTCCTCGCCCCGGACCTTCGCCGCCAGCGGCCGGTAGGCCGTCAGGCCCGCGTCGAGCACCGCGTCCGGGCCGAAGAGCACCATCGCGTGCCGGACATAGCCCATCAGGAACTCGTCCGGGCCGAGCCCGCCGACCGCCACCCGGATGCCCCGTTCGGCGACCGCCTTGTAGGCCATGTACTCCGAGAAGGTGGAGGCGTTTCCCATCGGGTAGTCCAGGGCGGACATGATCGAGGGCAGCGCGGCCTTGAAGTCGGCGGCGGTCGGCTCCACGACCAGCAGCTCGGCGCCGATGTCCCGCGCGACCATCGCGGCGATCTTCGACTCGTCCAACCGGTCCTGACCGGGGTAGCGAACGGTGACGCAGACCTGGGGGCGCATCAGGTAGGCCAGCACCGAGGAGTCCAGGCCGCCGGACAGCAGCAGCGCGAAGTCACCGGCGGGGGTCCGCAGCGGCACCTGCTCAGCCAGCAGCACCGACAGGCGCGACAGCGCGGCCGGGTACGAGTCCACGAACGGCGCGACCGCCCCGAGCGCCCACCACGTGCGCTGATCGACCGATCCGGTGGCCACGTCGAAGGCCAGCACCGTGCCCGGGGCCAGCAGCTGGATGCCCTGGTAGGGCGTCTCGACTCCCGTGGGGGTCTCGAGCGACAGCATCTCGGGCCGGACCACGATCGGCGCGCTGCCGTACCCGGCCAAGGTGGAGACCTCGGAGGCGAACGCCAGCCGGCCTCCGTCGAGCCGCCAGTACAGCGGCTTCTCACCGAGCCGGTCGCGGGCCAGGAACAACCGCCCCTCGCGCGGGTCGTACACCGCGAGGGCGAACATGCCGTCCAGGCCGTCCAGGCAGGACGGGCCGAGCTTGGCCCAGGCCCGCAGCGCCAAGTGAGCGTCCGTGTCGTCCGGCCCCAGCTCGATACCCCAGGCCACGGCCTGCTGCCGGTAGTTGTAGATCTCGCCATTGAACGTCACCAGCACGCCGCTGGCGTCATCCGTGTAGGGGCCGGTGGGACCGGCCGGGTTGACGATGCGAAGCGAGTTCATGGCCAGCACCGCGCGGCCGTCCAGGGCGGCAGCGTGGCCGGTCCCGTCCGGCCCCCGGTGCCGCTGAACCTGTCCCATGGCCGCGACGACGTTCGTGTGCCGCACGGCGTCCGGCCCTGCCAGACCAGCGATTCCGCACATGGTTCACCCCCGGTCGAGGAGAGAGTTGGTGGGCCGCTGCCGAAGCGGGGTCCTACCGGTGCGGCAGCGGCCAGGACACCAGGAAACCGCTGACGGACAATCAGAGGGAGGCTCACAAGGGGGGCTCACAAATCGCGAATCGGGTTCACCGACCGACGCATTGGCAATACGCTGAGTCACCCGCCCGGGGCGATCGGCCCCGAGAACCCGCCCACCGAGGGAGCCCCGCTGTGGCAGCGGACCAGCCTCGCACCAGGAAGCAGAACGCCGACCTGGCCCGGCTCGTGGAACTCTCCGGCGCCAGCCACAAGGCGCTGGCCCACCGCGTCAACCAGCTCGCCCGCCAGGCCGGCGCGGAGACCGACTACACCCACACCAGCGTCGCCAACTGGGTCCGCCGTGGCATGACACCCCGTCAGCCCGTGCCCGGCCTGTTGGCCGCCGCGCTCGCCGAACGCCTGGGCCGCCCCGTCACCGTGGCAGAGATCGGTATGGGCGACGGGCAGACACCAGACGCCTCCATGGGGTTGGATTTCGCGCGTGACCCCGCCGACGCCGTGCGCGTCGCCAGCGCCTTCTGGAGAAACGTGGACCGCCGCGACTTCGTCACCGGAACGTCCTTCGCCATCTCGGCCTTCACCACCCCGTTCGCCCGGTGGCTGATCAACCCGGCTGACAGCGAGGCCAGCCACCGGGGCGGGCGCCAGGTCGGCCGGGGCGATCTGGACGAACTACGCGAGGCCGCCGACGAAGCCCGCCGCTGGGACTCCAAGTACGGCGGCGGGAACTGGCGGGCGAACGCGGTCACCGACTGCCTCAAGCACCGCGCCGACCCGCTGCTGACCGGCACATACACCGACGCCGTCGGCGCCGAGCTGTTCTCGGTCACCGCCGAGCTGTCCCGTCTCGCAGGCTGGACCGCCTTCGACGTCGGCCAGCACGACGCTGCCCAGCGGCACTTCATCCAGGCCCTCCGCCTCGCCAGGGCCGGCGGCGACGTCCAGCTCGGCTGCTACGTGCTCACCACCATGGCCATGCAGTCCCTGATGCGCGGCTTTGCCGGAGAAGCCATCGACATGGCCCAAGGCGCCTATGAGCGGGCCAAGGACACCGCCGCACCCCGCGTGCTGGCCTTCAACAAGCTGATCGAGGCCCGAGCACACGCCCGCGACGGCGACTCCAAGGCCGCCTCCCGAGCCCTTGCCGCGTCCGAGGCCCTGCTTGGCCAAGCCCGCGGCGACGGCGACGAGCCCGCGTGGATCGACTTCTACAACCACGCCCGGCTCTCCGCCGACGCCGCTGAGATCCACCGCGACCTCAAGAACCCGAAAGCCGCACTCGCCTGGAACCAACAGGCCACCGCCATGGCACCCGGCGTCTTCACCCGCTCCGTCGGCATGCGCCTGGCCATCGTCGGCACCGCCCACCTCCAAGACCGCGACCTCGACCAGGGCCTCGCCCTCGGTAACCAGGCCATCGACATCCTCGCCCGCGTCCAATCCACCCGAGCCCTCGATTACGTCCGCGAGTTCACCACCGCTCTTGATCCCTGGCGCCGCGAAGCCCGAGTAGCCGACTTCGTCCAGCGGGCCCGAACGGAACTCGCTATGGCTGTGTGACTCGCCGTCGCCAGCACAGGACTGGTGGTGCTCTCACAGGCTCTGGCTTCTCATCATCTGCCTCAACGACGACCTCAGAGCGCCGATGGTGTTCTCCGCCTCATCGAGTTTCTGGGACAGGAGTTGCTTCTGTCCCAGCGCATCTTCAAGCGCTCGCTGGGCCTGGTGCAGCTCGGAGGCAAGGGCTCGTGCTCTTGCCTCAACTTCCCCCAGGCCAGACTGATCTAGCTGCTGCCCTAGCCCCCGTTGGACCTTGGCACGAAGACGGTCCCTCTCCTCGCGGACCCTTTTCAACTCGGCTCGGGCAAGCTGGAGATCCACCGCCAAGCTCGCGGAACTGGCCGAAGTCCCGGCCTGGACCTCCAACTGCTTGGTCCTCCGCTGGGACCGCCTGGCTGACTCAATGTGCTCACGCACCCCCTCTGCATAGACGAGCCAGTTCGATACCTCAGCCTTCCGGGCAACTGCTAGAAAGCTGATGGGTTCCCCACTGGATTTCATGTCATCCAGCACCGCCAGCACCCTGGTTCGCTTGGAAAGGCTGTCGCGCTTCCTTGCTTCCCTCAGCACATCTGACGGAGTCCGTTTAGCTGTCATCAGACGGCCTTCGCGATTCGAGCGGGAACGGCAGGCATCGGGAGATCGACCGGCCCTCCGCGCAGACCTCCGGCCTTGAGACGCCGCATGACCTTGCTGGCCTCTTCAAGCTCTCTGCGCTCCTCATCGTCCATGTCCGCCATCTTCTCCCTGATTGCACCAACGACCGCCTCGTATGCTGCGAGTTCGGCCTCCATCCCCTTGATCGTCCAATCGGCTACCTCCATCGCCTTAGCGATTTCAAGCTTGGCCATTAGCGACCTTACTTGCTCCTCGATTGCCGGGAGATGTGACGGGTCGGGGCGATAGTGGCTGCAACCGGAGCACTGAAAGCGAATCGGGCATGCCTGTCCGCCGGCCTTCACGTTCGACGGTTCAATACAGTTCCCGAAGGGGACTGCCACAGAGCTCAGTTCGTAAGCTGTGTTAGAGGCCATTGGGGATGATTTCCCGGAGCGATCTATGACGTGACTTCGGAGCGTCTTCACAGCCTCGCGCTTGCGCTTGAGGGAGACGTTGTAGTAGCCCATGGTCACGTTTACGGTCTTATGGTCCATCAACTCCTTCAGTACATCGACCGGCGTTCCTGCATCGGCGTGGCGTTGAGCAAAAGAGAAGCGAAACGCGTACGGGAAGATGAGCGACCGGTCGAAGGGAACGGGCAGGCCATCCAAGCCGACTTCTTCGGAGTAGAGTTCGGGAATCGAATCGGCGAACCTCCTGACGATCACCGACAGGTCATTTGCGTTCATGGACTTGTTGACGCCAGTCGGGCCCTTAGCGGGGAACAGGAACTCGGCACTTTTGCTCGGAGTGGGAAGAGTGGCGCGCAAGCGTTGCCAGCTCTTGATCGCCTCGGCCGTCTCTCGGGTTAGCGGAAGGCGCCGACGCTTGCGCCGACCTTTGAAGTTGTCCCAAAGGAGGTAGTAGCCATCGCTGTTGCTCTCAAGACAGTTCAGGGCAAGCTTTGCCACTTCCTGTGGGCGTCGTCCGGTGTCTCGAAGAAGAATGTAAACAGTCTTGGCCATCGCGCGTATGGCATCAGTGCCCAACTGTCCGTAAGGGATGCCTCGGCCGAGCAGTTCTGAATGTGCATCGAGTTGACTAATGACGAACTCGGGGATGGCCTTGCCGATCTCCTCTTCGTTCGCCTCCTCATCCTTAATCGCATGTGTCTTGTGATAGGAGAAAGATCCTGGAAGGTCGTCAAGCAGGTCGTTGGCGCGACCGTGATCGATGATGTCCAGAAAATGCCTTAGCCAGCTGCGTTGGGTATGCGAGGTGAACGGTGCCCCGTCTTCCTTCTTAAGCTCTCTAAAGGCGTTAGCGATGGCCGTCATGTCGGAGAATCTGAGTTGGCTGACATCAGTGCCGCCGTTGGGACGTGCAGCTAGGACGTCGCTCGCCACGTGGCATGCGCGTACGGAACGGCGAAGTGCATAGCTGTACGGCTTTGTGGAGCGAGCCCAGTCCATCAGAACGTCGCGCAGCCATGCGACTTGGACCACTCCAAAGTCTACCGAGCCGGTGTTGCGGTAGCTCGCCGTCGATGAGGCCTTAGTCCTGATGCCGGCTGCCGCGAGATCCCAGACGAGCTTGTCTGTTGGCTTGATCCCCCGGAACTCCTCGAAGGCTCTCCGCATCTCGTGGCGCCACTCGCGGATGAGGCTCGTCCGGTTCGTGCCGGTCATCTTGAGAATAAGCCTCTCGAAGCTCATGTCGTCGAGTAGTGCGATGCTCCGCACGTCTGGCATGTGGAGAATCGTCTGACGGATCACGAAAGGCTCGATGCGCTGCCTTCTAAGGTCTCGTTGCTGGAGGGAGTACAGGATCTCCAGCCTGGCGGTCTCACGCAGCGGCCACAGGGAAAACTGTCCTGCGCCAAGAATTGGGGCAGTTCGCCGAGCCCAGGTCTCCCTGGCCTCAGTGGCGTCGGGGATGCCCATTTTCTGTCGATAGTGGAACCAGTTGTCAACATGCTTCCAGCACAGCATAGTTGGTTCGGTTAGTTGCGCGGTGCAGCCGATGATTGCGCACAGCGGTCGAGGGGGAAGCGGCTTCTGCTTTGCCATCCATGCTTGCTTGTCGGCATCGGGATGCCGGGAAGCATGGATTCGCCAAAGTGGCGCGTGTGCGCTGCACTGCCCACCGTCGCGTGCGTCGCGCTCGCAGTTCCCATTTGCCGCGATACATCTATCGGTCTCGCCACGTCGGGTCTTAGTGCGCTCCGGAGGAATGAAGGATGAGCAGAACTCTTCTATGCTCATAGCGAGGGACTTCCTCGCGCCCGCGCATGCAGTGCATATCTTGCTAGTCGTCAATATGTCGCACGCTTCGACAGCGCATTGCCTGATAGAGGTAAGCTCGTTTGTATGATCTCCCGAGAAGAGCAGAGTCTCGGGATTCCACTCGCCTATCCGCCAATTGGCGATTACTCTTTCCGCGAGCCATGCGGCCCACGTCGGCTCAAGCTCCTCGATGTTGAGAGAGGTGAGGTCGCGGATCTTCGTAAGTTCCGGGTGGTGGGCTGCGGCGCGATTTCCCTGAATCTTCAAAGCTGTGGCCTCTTGAACTTGGACGCCACAGACTCAATGGCGGCGCGCTTGGCTTCGTCTGACGTGTGGATGTACGGAGTCATGGACTGTGGAGAAACGTGTCCGGCAAGGCTCTGGATGACGTCCCTTGGGACATCGTCCTGCGCCCACTGGGTAATTGCTGAATGTCTGAGCATGTGAGGCCTTGCAGGGAATCCTGCGCGTTTAGCCAACCGGTCGAAGTTCTCTTTGGTCGATGCATAGCGCATGGGCTGGCCAAGTGGGGCATGGAAGAGATTGACGAAGACCAGATCGCTGCTGGACGCTTCGGGTACGCTGTCGCGCTCGCGCTGGTACTCGGCGTAGTAGTCGGCGACCGGTTCGGAGACAGGAATCGCGCGAGGGGTTCTCGTTTTTGCTAGCGCGCCGTTGGAGTTGAGCCGCCGTCGTACATGTACGTGAGGCCCCTTTTCACGGCAGCCGAACATCGTTGAGGACGACAGGAAGTGCATGTCCTCTCGGCGGAGGCCCAACGCCTCACCGATGCGCATCCCGGTGACAGCCAGTAGGTAGATGAGGAACCGATCGCGGGCGTGGCGGGCCGAATCGATCAGAGCATCGATCTGGTCGGGTGTCAGCCACTCGTAGCCCTCCACAGCGACTCTGAACTTGATGGCTCGCGCCCTGATGGTGCGGTAGCTACCGTCTTCGCCGGTATCGAAGCCAGGGGGCAGATGAGCGAGGTGCCGCGGCTCGCTCAACTGCTTCACCACAGACTCCGGCACGCGATCTGTCGCTATCGCTGCATGCCTAAGAAACTCGACCACGGCCGTCATATGGGCGTTGGCCGTGCCCTTGGAACGGTATCGGGGTTGGGAGGCGTTCCCCCTGCCCTGTCGCGCAATTGGCGTCTCAACGAGCCACTGCATGTACTGGCTCAGGTGGTGAAGCCTCGGCGTCGCCCAGTCGAGCCCGGCTGACTCGCAGTACCGCAAGTAGAGGGCAACCCGGCCAGCGTAGGCGCGCTGTGTGTTGGCGGAAGCGTCCGCCGCGCGAAGGCTTTGCAGGAAGCCGGCGGCTTCTGCATGCGGCTCGTAGTCAGCCGTAACAACGGTCCAGAGCTCGGCTCCGGTCAACGGGGAGGTCCCCTTGAACGCCACGAAAGAGGCTGGAAGCTGAGGTTCGGTCAACGTCACTGAATAACACCCTGATACCTGTGAGGCACGTAGCGAACGAACTGCTTGCCTCATGTGTCTTAACCTTGGAATGGACCCAAGATAACGGTGGCTGCGTGCGGCTTCGCCGCCCTGCTCTACAAGGTGGTGACGAGCGACACGGTGAGCGGAGCCTTGGCCGGGATGCTGGATCGCGCGCTCCATGCGGTCTGAGCCGCGGGGCAGGCCGACCGGCGGTGCGCCGACCGGGCGTGCCGGGCCCGGGCGGCCCGGGCGGTCGCCCCGGCGCGGGCCGGACGCCGGCTACGTCACCGCCGAGACGGCCGTGGTGCTGCCGACCTTCCTGTTGCTGACCGCGGTGCTGCTGTGGGGCGTGCTGACGGCAGCCGCGCAGCTCCGCTGCATCGACGCCGCCCGGGTCGGGGCTCGCTCCGCGGCCCGGGGCGATGCGGACGCGGTCGCCAGAGCCCGGGCTGCGGCGCCCCGAGGGGCCACGGTCCAGCTACTGGAGCAGGGCGACTCCGTCGAGGTCCTGGTCGCTGCGAAGTGCCTCGGGCCGGGCCGGTGGGCCTCGGCGGTGTCCATCACGGTCTCGGCACGGGCCGAGGCCCTTCGAGAGGACCGAAGTGGAAGGGAGTTGACGTGATGTCCGCACAGTCCGGCGGCGCACTGCCGCGCCGGCCCGGCCGGTGGCCGCGGCGGTACCGACCCCAGGCAGGCCCGCGGGCCGGGTGGCGCCCACGGTTCCGCGGGAGGTGGGCGCCACCCGCCCTCAGGCCGCAGCAGCCGCCGAGTGGCGGCGTGGTGGAGGCCGGCGAGCGGAAGCGTTCCCGAGGCGGGGCGCAGCCCGCGACTCGCGGGAAGGCCCGGGCTCACGGCGGGCGCTCGGAGCACGGGCGGCCCCGGGAGCCGGGCCGGCCCAGGGCCCGCGACGAGGGGTCGGCGACGGTCTGGCTGACCGCGCTGGCGTTCCTCGGGTGTGCGGTGTTCGGCGGTGCCGTGGCCTACGGGGCAGCGCTGGTCGCTCGGCACCGGGCGGAGTCGGCGGCTGACCTCGCGGCCCTCGCGGCGGCCGACCGCCTGCTGCTGGATCCGGACGGCGGCTGCGCTCGGGCCGCGGCGGTGGCGGCGGCGCAGCAGGCCGTGTTGCTCTCCTGCTCGCGGGACCTCGCCGCCGACAGCGTCGAGGTTGCGGTCGAGGTGCCGGTGCGCGGTGTGCGGCTGCCGGTCGGTCCGGCCGTCGCCCGGGCCCGGGCCGGGCTGGTCTGGGCCGTCGCCGGCTCCGACAAGCCCGACGCGGTCGACGACGCCCTCCCGCTGCTCGCGCAGCCCCACCGCGAACGGCTCCCGGCGCCGGCCCGGCCCCCGCGCCCGGTACCGCGTCGCCGGCCGCCATCGACACCGCCAGCAGCACCGCCACCGCCACCGCCAGCAGCTCCGCCACCGGCCCCGCTACTTGCGGCCCGCACGACCGCCCGGGTCAGGGTCGCCGGCCCCCTCCTCGACCCCGTCCTCAGCGCTCTCCGGGGCGCCGGCCAGCAGTGTGGTCAGCAGGCGGACGGCGCCCGCCTTGTCCAGCGGGTCGTTGCCGTTGCCGCACTTGGGCGACTGGACGCAGGACGGGCAGCCGCGGTCGCACTCGCAGGCCGCGATCGCGTCCCGGGTGGCGGTGAGCCACTGGACCGCGCGCCGGAAGCCGTGTTCGGCGAAGCCCGCGCCGCCCGGGTGCCCGTCGTAGACGAAGACGGTCGGCAGCTGGGTGTCGGGGTGCAGCGGTACCGAGACGCCCCCGATGTCCCAGCGGTCGCAGGTGGCGAAGAGCGGGAGCAGGCCGATCGAGGCGTGCTCGGCGGCGTGTGCGGCCCCGGGCAACTGGTCGAACGGGATCAGCGCGTCCAGCAGTTGCTGCTCGGTGACGGTCCACCAGACCGCCCGGGTCCGCAACGTCCGGGGCGGCAGGTCGAGCTTGCTCTCGCCCAGGATCTCGCCGGTGGAGATCCGCTTGCGCAGGAACCCGACCACCTGGTTGACGACCTCGACCGACCCGAAGTTGAGGCTGCCCTCGCCCCAGGCCACGCTGCGCTCGGTGCCGAGGACCGAGATGGCCGTGGTGTCCCGCGCCGCCGTGGTGTACGAGGGGTTCGCGGGCTCGACCAGGGCGACCGAGGTCTCCAGGTCGAGTTCGCCGACCAGGTAGGTGCGGCCCTGGTGGAGGTGGACGGCTCCGGTGTGCACCGTGGTGTGCGCGGCGGCGGCATCGACGGTGCCCAGCAGCCGGCCGGTGGTGGCCTCGACGATCTGGACCGGGTTCCCGCCGCTGCCGCGCAGGTCGACGGCGTCGGCCGCCCGCTCCCGGCGGGTCCAGTACCAGGAGCCGTCGGCCCGCCGGCGCAACAGGCCCCGCTGTTCGAGGACCGGCAGCAACGGGGCGGCCGAGGGCCCGAAGAGCTCCAGGTCGGACGGCCCGAGCGGGAGTTCGGCGGCGGCGGCGCACAGGTGCGGGGCCAGCACGTGCGGGTTGTCGGGGTCGAGGACGGTCGCTTCCACCGGGTGGGCGAAGAGTGCCTCGGGGTGGTGCACCAGATAGGTGTCCAGCGGGTCGTCCCGGGCGATCAGCACGGCGAGGGCGCCCTGGGCCTCCCGTCCGGCGCGGCCGGCCTGCTGCCAGAGCGAGGCGCGGGTGCCCGGGTAGCCCGCCAGCAGGACCGCGTCCAGCCCGGAGACGTCGACGCCGAGTTCCAGGGCGGAGGTGGAGGCCAGGCCGAGCAGCCGGCCGGAGTGCAGGTCGCGTTCCAGCGCGCGGCGCTCCTCGGGGAGGTAGCCGCCGCGGTAGGCGGCGATGCGGTTGGCCAGTGGCGCGTCCAGGTTGTCCTGGGCCTGCAGGGCGACCAGTTCCGCGGCCCGCCGGGAGCGGACGAAGGCCACGGTGCGGGTGCCGGCCGCGACGAGGTCGGTCAGCAGGTAGGCGGCCTCGGTGGTGGCGGTCCGCCGGACCGGGGCGCCGTGCTCGCCGACGTGCTCGGTCAGCGGCGGCTCCCACAGGGCGAAGACCAGTGGGCCGCGCGGCGAGGCGTCCTCGGTCACCGCGACTGCGGGCAGGCCGGTGAGCCGCTCGGCGGTCGCGGCCGGGTCGGCGGTGGTCGCGGAGGCGAGCAGGAAGGCGGGGTCGGAGCCGTAGCGGTGGCAGAGCCGGCGCAGCCGGCGGAGCACCTGGGCGACGTGGGAGCCGAACACGCCGCGGTAGCCGTGGCACTCGTCCACCACCACGTAGCGCAGCGTCTTCAGGAAGGAGGACCAACGGGCGTGCGCCGGCAGGATGCTCCGGTGCAGCATGTCCGGGTTGGTGAGCACGTAGCTCGCGTACTGGCGGACCCACTCGCGTTCCTGCGGTGGGGTGTCGCCGTCGTAGAGCGCCGCGCGCACCCGGGGCGGGGCGAGTTCGGCGGCCCGGCGGCGCTGGTCGGCGGCCAGCGCCTTGGTCGGGGCCAGGTAGAGGGCGGTCGCGCCGCGTCCGTTCGGTGCTTCGGTGCCGTCCAGCAGGTCGCTCAGTACCGGGGCCAGGTAGCCGAGGGACTTGCCCGAGGCGGTACCTGTGGCGATCACCACAGTTTGGCCGGATTTGGCCAGATTCATCGTCTCGGTCTGGTGCGCCCACGGCTCTGCCACACCGAGTTCTGCGGCGCCGGTGCGGATCTCGGTGCGGATCGACTCCGGCCACGGGGCATGGCGGGCCGGGCGCGCGGGGAGATGCTCCGTATGGGTGAGTCGGTCCGAGCGGCCCCGCTGGGCGACCAGGGCGTCGAGCAGGGCCTCGGGCAGGCGTTGGCTGGGCGGCATGGAGACCCAGTGTGTCACTGGAGTGACCGACAATCGCGGCAAGCCATCGTGCGGGCATGCTGCCAGGTGGTTGAATGATGCGGTGGCGGCCAGTTGGCCGGGCCGGCGGTACCTGGGCCGGTCACTCGGCCATGCGGTGGAACCGTCCGGCGGTGCCGAGCGCCAGGGATGGCGGCGGCAGTCTGGCCGGGACCAGCAGTTGGGATCGGTCGGTGCCGCCCGACTCGCCGTAGAACGCAATATGACGTAGCAAGGCAAGGTGCTGGAGGTTCCGTGGACCTGTCCCTGTCGACCCGTACAGTCGGCGACCGCACGGTCGTCGAGGTTGGCGGCGAGATCGATGTGTACACCGCCCCTAAGCTTCGCGAGCAGCTGGTCGAGCTCGTCAACGACGGCAGCTACCACCTGGTCGTCGACATGGAGGGCGTGGACTTCCTGGACTCGACCGGTCTGGGTGTCCTGGTGGGCGGTCTGAAGCGGGTGCGCGCCCACGAGGGTTCGCTCCGCCTGGTCTGCACCCAGGAGCGCATTCTCAAGATCTTCCGGATCACCGGTCTGACCAAGGTGTTCCCGATCCACCAGACGGTGGACGAGGCCGTCTCCTCGACCGACTGACCCCGTGGGCCCGGGTCGGCCGACTGCGGTCGGCCCGGGCGCGCTGCGGTCGCCCGGCCGCGCGCTGCCGTGCAGCGACACGACCGGTGCGGTGACAGCGACGACACCTTCGAGGACGCGGCGACAACTCCGAGAGGAAGAGATGGCAACCGTCGAACTGCGATTCAGTCCCCTCCCCGAGCACGTGCGGACAGCGCGGCTGGTGGCGGCGGCGGTGGCCAGACGGGCGGGCGTCGACGAGTCGGTCCTCGACGAGGTCCGGCTGGCGGTCGGTGAGGCCTGTTCGCGCGCGGTCGGCCTGCACCAGCAGGGTGACCCCGGCGGCGCTGTCCGGGTGGCGCTGATCGACCAGGAGAAGCGTTTCGTCATCGAGGTCGGCGACGGCGCCGGCACGTTGAGCGAGCTGGCCCGGTCGAGCGCCGAGGACGGACAGGACGGCGCCGACGACACGCTCGGGCTCGCCGTGATCACCGGCCTGGTGGAGGACGTCGAGGTCGGCCGGGACGACGCCGGCGGACTGATCCGGATGAGCTGGCCGGTCAACGTGGCCTGACCCGGCGCACGGAACCGGCCTGACCCACGGCGCGGCGGCCGGCGCTCCGGCATCGGCGCACCCACGGCCTGCGCCTCGCACTCCGCGTGCCTCCACCCCACGCCCCACGTGCCCACGCCCCGTGCCCCGCGCGGCCCGCTCCCGGTGCCGCCGGCCCTCACGCATGCGCGTCCGCCGCCATCGCCGCGGAACGCCAGTGCCCCGGGTGACCGGCGTGCTCCGACGATCTCCGAGCGGCTGACGATGGTTCAGTGACCGCTGCAGTTCCGGAGTTTCCGGATGCCTGCAGTGGCGTGAAGAAACGAACAGACAATCATGGCACCCCCGAAAACCCGGGTTTTTCGGTGGCGCCCATGATTCTTTCCGTCCGCTGCTGCCCGCGGTCTATATCAATCCCCCGATGATTCCTACACTCGCTTCTGGATATCCGGTCGGGATATCCGGCCGGGCCGGCGAGTCCGGTCCGGCCGCCTGTGCCACCAGAACCACTTGCGTGCCGTACGGACAGGTCGGCGCGCCGGTCGTCGGGGAGGACGCATGGCCGGATTCACGATCATCGGTACCGTTCCCATCACATCTGACGCGCTGAAATACGTCTCAGCAGCACCGGTACGACCACGAATCTTGGACGTTCTGGCCGATGGGTCGTCAAGCGGCTCGTCAGCCGGTGCAGTTCTGACCGGCGGCAACCGCCTCTTGGTGCTGCTCATCGCGCTGGTTGCGCTGGGCGCGCTGGGGGTCGCGGTGCTGCTGGTCCGTCAGGTCCTGGCCGCCGACGCCGGAACCCCGACGATGCGGCGGATCGCCGGGGCCGTCCAGGAAGGCGCGAACGCCTACCTGGCCCGCCAGTTCCGCACCCTGGGCGTCTTCGCGGTCGGCGCCTTCTTCCTGCTGATGCTGCTCCCCGCCGACAACTGGTCGCAGCGGCTGGGCCGGTCGGTCTTCTTCCTGGTCGGCGCCGCCTTCTCGGCCGCCACCGGCTACCTGGGCATGTGGCTCGCGGTGCGGGCCAACGTCCGGGTGGCCGCGGTGGCCAAGGACGTGGTCGCGGGCCAGGAACAGCCCGCACAACACCGCGCGATGCGGATCGCCTTCCGCACCGGCGGTGTGGTCGGCATGTGCACGGTGGGCCTCGGCCTGCTGGGCGCGACCGTCGTGGTGCTGATCTACCAGGCGAACGCGCCCAAGGTGCTGGAGGGCTTCGGCTTTGGTGCCGCGCTGCTGGCGATGTTCATGAGGGTCGGCGGCGGCATCTTCACCAAGGCCGCGGACGTCGGCGCGGACCTGGTCGGCAAGGTGGAGCAGGGCATCCCCGAGGACGACCCGCGCAACGCCGCCACCATCGCGGACAACGTCGGCGACAACGTCGGCGACTGCGCCGGCATGGCGGCCGACCTCTTCGAGTCCTACGCCGTGACCCTGGTGGCCGCGCTGATCCTGGGCCGCGCGGTCTTCGGCGACTCCGGACTGGTGCTGCCGCTGCTGGTGCCGGGCATCGGGGTGGTCACCGCGGTGCTGGGCATCGTGGCGGTCTCGCCGCGCGCCCGCGACCGCAGCGGGATGGCCGCGATCAACCGCGGCTTCTTCCTCTCCGCCGCCGTCTCGCTGCTGCTGGTCCTGGCCGCCGTCTACCTGGAGCTGCCGGCGAGCTTCGGCGCCCTGCACCACGTGCCGGACAGCATCCGCAACCACCGCGGCGACCCGCGGCTGTTCGCGCTGGCCGCCGTGCTGATCGGGATCGTGCTGGCGGTGCTGATCCAGCAGCTGACCGGCTACTTCACCGAGACCAGCCGGCGCCCGGTGCGCGACGTCGGCCGCAGCTCGCTCACCGGCCCGGCCACCGTGGTGCTCTCCGGCGTCTCGCTCGGGCTGGAGTCGGCGGTCTACTCGGCGGTGCTGATCGGTGCCGCGGTCTACGGCGCCTACCTGTTGGCCGGCAGCTCGATCGTGCTGGCGCTGTTCGCGGTGGCACTGGCGGGCACCGGTCTGCTCACCACGGTCGGGGTGATCGTGGCGATGGACACCTTCGGCCCGGTCTCGGACAACGCCCAGGGCATCGCCGAGATGTCCGGGGAGGTGGAGGGGGCCGGCGCGCGGGTGCTGACCGAGCTGGACGCCGTCGGCAACACCACCAAGGCGATCACCAAGGGCATCGCGATCGCCACCGCGGTGCTCGCGGCGACCGCGCTGTTCGGCTCCTTCACCGACGCGATCAAGGATGCGGTGGGCACCGCGGGCGGCCCCGCGGTGATCGGCAACCCGCTCGGGCTGAGCCTGGACATCTCGCAGCCGAACAACCTGGTCGGCCTGCTGCTGGGCGCCGCAGTGGTCTTCCTCTTCTCCGGGCTGGCCGTCAACGCGGTCTCCCGCTCGGCCGGTTCGGTGGTCTTCGAGGTGCGCCGGCAGTTCCACGAGCACCCCGGGATCATGGACGGCAGCGAGACGCCCGAGTACGGCAAGGTGGTCGACATCTGCACCCGGGACGCGCTGCGCGAGCTGGCCACCCCGGGGCTGCTCGCGGTGCTGGCACCGATCGCGGTGGGCTTCGGCCTCGGGGTCGGCTCGCTCGGCGCCTACCTCGCCGGTGCGATCGGCTCGGGCACCCTGATGGCGGTCTTCCTGGCCAACTCCGGCGGCGCCTGGGACAACGCCAAGAAGCTGGTGGAGGACGGGGCGCACGGCGGCAAGGGCAGCGAGGCGCACGCCGCGACGGTGATCGGCGACACGGTGGGCGACCCGTTCAAGGACACCGCGGGCCCGGCCATCAACCCGCTGCTGAAGGTGATGAACCTGGTCTCGCTGCTGATCGCGCCCGCGGTGGTGCGGTTCAGCTACGGCGCGCACGCGAGCGCGGGCCTGCGCGGTGCGGTGGCGGCGGTGGCGGTGCTGCTGGTGGTGGGCGCGGTCTACCTGTCCAAGCGGCGCTCGGTGGACGTCGCGGAGAGCCCGGGCGCGGTGGAGGCCATCGGCGGGGAGGCGGTGGCGCCGGCCGGCGGCTGACCGCGACCTGGACCACCGGGCTGACCAAGGCCTGGACCGGTCTGGCCGAGGTGCGGGTGCGTGTGGTGGGATCCCGGTTGACAAATTGTTGAGCAACAAGTTGTTGAACCGGAGAGGGAGACCCCATGCGGATCCGCATCCTCTGGCCGGCCGGCCAGGCCACCGCGACCCTGCGCACCACCCCCACCAGCGAGGCGCTCTGGGCCGCGCTGCCGATCAGCGCCTCGGCCAGCACCTGGGGCGAGGAGGTGTACTTCGGCACCCCGGTCAGCGTCCCGCGGGAGGCCGACGCGCAGCAGGTGGTGGAGCCGGGCACGGTGGCGTTCTGGACCGACGGCGACAGCCTGGCCCTGCCGTACGGGCCGACGCCGATCTCGCGCGGCGACGAGTGCCGGCTGGCCAGCCCGTGCAACCTGCTCGGCGCGCTGGACGGTGACCCCCAGGTGCTGCGCACCGTGCGCCCGGGCGACGCGATCCGGGTCGAGCGGGCCTGAACCGCGCGCACCCAGCGGGCCTGAACCGCGCACGTCGAGCGGGCCTGAACCGCGGCACGTCCAGCGCGCCTGAGCGCCGCCGTACCTCGGGCCGGTCCGAGCGCTCCGCGGGGAACCGCGACAGGCGGCCGGACCGTCCCCGTTCCGGTGTCGGGTAGGTTCACCCGGGACGGATCGGGACTGGACGGAAGGCTCCCAGGTGGACGAGCGAGTGCTGGCGGACGGGCGATCCCAGGCGGCCGAACCGGGCCTGCGCGGCCCGGCCCGGGGAGCGACCCGCCGCCTGCTCACCCTGCCGCTGCTCGGCGTGCTGCTGGCCACCGGCGCGGCGGCCTGCTCCAGCGACGACAACAGCGCGGCCCTGGGCAACTGGGCCAAGCAGGTCTGCGACGGCGTGCGCGGTCCGGTGGCCCAGTCGCAGGACGCGATGAAGGACACCGGGGTGGTGAAGGCCGGCGAGGCGCCCGCCGACCTGCAGAAGCGGCTGGCCGCCGACCTCGGCAACCTGAGCACCGCCAACCAGCAGATTGCCGCCGCCATCAACAAGGCCGGGGCACCCAAGGTCGACAACGGCGCCGGGGTCCAGCAGGACGCGGTGACCGAGCTGAACCAGGCGGCCCAGGGCTACCAGGACGTGCAGAAGAAGGTGGCCGCGCTGCCCACCGACGACCAGGCGAAGTTCGCCGACGGTCTGAAGAGCATCGGTGACCAGGTGCAGCAGTTCTCCCAGCTCGCCACCGGCGCGCTCGCCAAGGTGCAGACCGGCGACCTGGGGAACGCGATCGCCAAGCAGCCCGGCTGCAAGAGCCAGGACACCGGCACGGCCGCCGGCGGCTCGCCGGCAGCCGGCGAGTAGGCCGCGGTCTGCTGCATGATGACCTGCGCGGTGATCTCCGGCCCGGCGTCCTCGTCGCCGCCCGGGATCAGGTCCTTCAGCACGATGCCGGCCAGCTCCAGGTCGACCGGCGAGCGGT
>NZ_JBNQTI010000165.1:0-19752 GCF_050325825.1 Kitasatospora sp. LaBMicrA B282 | reverse complement strand
CCCGGGTCCGGGCACCGCCGGCCCGGGCGGGACCGGGCGGCGCGGCGGGGCGGTGCCGCTGGTGGTGGTCAGCGGCCCGCCCGGCGTGGGCAAGACGGCGCTCGCCGTGCACGCGGCGCACCGGCTGCGCGAGCAGTACCCGGACGGTCAGCTCTGGGCCGGCCTGCACGAGCCGGACGGGCGGCCGGCCGAGCCGGGCGTGCTGCTGGGGCAGCTGCTGGCCGACCTCGGGGTGGCCGCCGCGGCGCTGCCGGCCGAACCGGAGCGGCGCGCGGCGCTCTTCCGCTCGGTCAGCTCGGGGCGCCGGTTGCTGCTGGTGCTGGACGACGCGCGGGAGGCGGCCCAGGTCGCCGCGGTGCTGCCGGGGGCGGCGAGCTGCGCGGTGCTGGTCACCGCCCGGGGGCGGCTGGCCGGGCTGCCGGGGGCGCGGGCGGTTCCGCTGGACTGCCTGGGGGCCGTCGAGGCGCGGCGGCTGTGGCGCCGGCTGGTGGCGGTGCCCGGACGGGTGGCGGGCGGCGGCACCCCGGGCGGTGCGGCGGGAGGGGAGGAGGCCGAGGCGGCGGTGCTGGCGGTCTGCGCCGGGCTGCCGTTGGCGCTGCGGGCGGCGGCGGCCCGGGTGCAGGCCCGGCCCGGTGCGGGGGTCGACGGGCTGGCGGGGCGGTTGGCGGACCGGGCGCGCCGGCTGGGCGAGTTGAGCCCGGGCGGGCAGGGGGTGGCGGCGGCGTTGGGCTCGGCGGCGGGGCGGCTCGGTGGGTCGGCCGAAGGGTGGGCGGCGCTCGAGCTGCTGCGGCGGCTGCGGGCGCCGGGGGCGGCGGGGGACGCGGGCGCGGTGGAGCTGCTCGCCGGGGCGGGGCCAGGGGAGGGGCCAGGGGCGGGGCCGGGGGAGGGGCGGGACCAGGGGCGGGTCGAGGCGCTGCTGGAACTGCTCGCCGAGTACGGTCTGCTGTTGGCGACCGCGGACGGCGGCTACCGGATGCACCCGCTGACCGCAGCGTGGGCGGTGGATGGACCGCGGATGGAATCCGGATGGCGCGCAGGCGGCCCGGAACCCCGGCAGACCCCCGCTGATCGGCGCTGATGCCGAAGCGGTCGACCGTTCGCAGGGTGCTCGCCGGGTCCTGCGCCGACCTGTCCGACCAGGGCGCGCGAACGCTCTTGACCGCCTATTTGGTCTAGTCCACTCTGAGGTCCGGTCCCGCGGGACCGCACTCCCTGCCGCCTGTGTTCCGCGTCCGGGCGCGGCCGTGACCGACCCCCACAGGTCGCGGGCCGACCGCGCCGTCCCGCCGATCCGAGGAGCCACCCGTGCAACGTGCGACCAGACAGATCCAGTCCAGACCCGGGCCCCGCCGTCCGTCCGGCACCCGAACCACGCTGGCCGCGGTGGCGGCCCTGGCGCTCACCGTCAGCGGCGCGGTGCTGCTCGCCGGCGAGGGCAGCGCCCACGCCGACCCGCCCGACCTGCTGCAGAACCCCGGCTTCGAGACCGGCACGCTCGCGGGCTGGAGCTGCTCGGCGAACTCCGGCACGGTGGTCACCAGCCCCGTCCACAGCGGGCACTACGCGCTGCAGGCGACCCCGGTCGGCAGCGACGACGCGCAGTGCACCCAGCAGGTCGCGGTGCTGCCCGACTCGACCTACACGCTGAGCGGTTGGGTCCAGGGCAGCTACGTCTACCTGGGCGACAGCGGCACCGGGAGCACCGACACCTCCACCTGGAGCACCGACGCCGCGTGGAACCAGCTGACCACCAGCTTCACCACCGGCCCGTCGACCTCCAGCGTCACGGTCTACCTGCACGGCTGGTACGGCACCGGCGCCTACCAGGCGGACGACCTGCTGCTCACCGGCCCGGTGCCCTACCCCACCTCGACCGTCACCACCACCTCGACCCCGCCGGTGACCTCCAGCCCGACCGGCACCCCGCCGGTGACCTCGAGCCCCACCTCGACGCCGCCGGTCACCGCCACCCCGACCGGCACGCCGACGGGCACCCCGACCGGTCCGAGCGGCGGCGGCCACCTGCTCACCGGCTACTGGCAGGACTTCGACAACGGGGCGACCGACCAGAAGCTCTCCGACGTGAACCCGGCCTACGACATCATCGCGGTGGCCTTCGCCGATGCCGACCCGAACAGCCCCGGCGGCATCACCTTCGCGCTCGACCCGACCCTGGCGAGCAAGCTCGGCGGCTACACCGACGCCCAGTTCAAGGCCGACATCGCCGCCAAGCACGCGGCCGGCAAGAAGGTGGTCCTCTCGGTCGGCGGCCAGAACGGCACCATCTCGGTGGGCGACGCCACCTCGGCGACCGACTTCGCGAACAGCGCCTACGCGTTGATCCAGCAGTACGGCTTCGACGGGGTCGACATCGACCTGGAGAACGGCGTCAACTCCACCTACCTGGCGCAGGCGCTGAACTCCCTGGCGGCGAAGGTGGGCAGCGGCTTCGTGCTGACCATGGCACCGCAGACCATCGACATGCAGTCCACCGGGACCGAGTACTTCAAGCTGGCGCTGGCCACCAAGTCCGTCCTGACCGTGGTCAACACCCAGTACTACAACTCCGGCTCGATGAACGGCTGCGACGGCAACGTCTACTCCGAGGGCAGCGTCGACTTCCTGACCGCGCTCGCCTGCACCCAGCTGCAGGGCGGCCTGGCGCCGAGCCAGGTCGGGCTCGGGGTGCCCGCCTCGACCAGTGCGGCGGGCAGCGGCTACGTCTCCCCGCAGACCGTGGACGACGCGCTGGACTGCCTGGCCGACGGCACCAACTGCGGCTCGTTCAAGCCGCCGACCAGCTGGCCCGGCGTCGGTGCGATGACGTGGTCCACCAACTGGGATGCCAGCAACGGCAATTCCATCGCGACGACGGTCGGTGGCCACCTCCACGGCATGCCCTGACCGACCGTCGGCAGATCAGTACGGCACCCTCCTCTCACCCCCACAGCAGAGAGCAGAGAACCGCATGCGCAAGAGAAGTCGATCGGCCGCGGCGGTGACCGGCGCGGCCGCCATCCTGCTGGGCGGTGCGCTGTCCATGCTGGGCATGGCGCACGCCGAGGCCAGCCAGGGCCACCAGCCGACGGCCACCCCACTGGCCGCCGCCGGGAACGTCACCGCCGGCACCACCACGGGCAGCAACACCACCGGCGCGCCCGCCACCTCGGGCGGGATCACGGTCGCCTACTACGACCAGTGGTCGGTCTACCAGAACGCGTTCTACCTGCAGAACGTGGCCGCCAACGGCGAGGCCGGCAAGCTCACCTACCTGATCTACGACTTCGAGAACATCGACCCCACCAACCTGACCTGCTTCGAGGCCGACTCGGCCGCCTCGCAGGACGAGAGCAACCCGGACGCGGGTGACGGGGCCGGCGACTCGTACGCCGACTACGGCAAGACCTTCGCGAACGGCAACAGCGTGGACGGCAGCACCGACACCTGGAACCAGCCGTTGGCGGGCAACTTCCACCAGCTGCAGGAGCTGAAGGCGAAGTACCCCAACCTCAAGGTGCTGCTGAGCATCGGCGGCTGGACCTACTCCAAGTACTTCTCCGACGCGGCGGCCACCCCCGCCTCGCGGCAGAAGCTGGTCTCCTCCTGCATCGACATGTTCATCAAGGGCAACGTGCCCTCGCGCAACGGCTACGGCGGGCCGGGCACCGCCGCGGGCATCTTCGACGGCTTCGACATCGACTGGGAGTACCCGGGCGGCGGCGGCCACGTCGGCAACCACGCCAGTGCGGCGGACAAGGCCGACTACACCGCCCTGCTCGGCGAGTTCCGCTCCGAGTTGAACGCCCAGGGCGCGGCCGACGGCAGGAGCTACGCGCTCTCGGCGGCGCTGCCGTCCGGCCAGGACAAGATCCAGAACGTCCAGACCGACCAGATCGCCCAGTACCTGACCTTCGGCGACCCGATGACCTACGACATGCACGGCGGCTGGGAGGCCACCGGACCGGCGAACCACCAGTCGCCGATCTACGACAACCCGGCCGACCCGTCCAGCGCGATCGCCCCGGGGACCAGCAAGTACTCGATCGACGAGGCGATCAAGGCCTACACGGTGGGCGATCCGCAGTACGGGATACCAGGCGGTTTCCCTGCGAACAAGCTCACCATCGGGGTGCCGTTCTACTACCGCGGCTGGACCGGGGTGCCGGCGGGCAACGACCACGGGCTCTTCCAGACCGCCACCGGTCCGGCGACCGGTGCGGCGGATTCGGGCAACGTCGCGGGGATCCGGATGTACAAGGAGCTGTCGGGGGTGGTCGACAATCCCTCGGAGACCTACTGGGATCCGGTCGCGCAGGCCGCGTACTTCTACGACGGCACCAACTTCTGGTCCGGTGAGGACGCCCAGTCGATCCAGGCGAAGGCCGATTACCTGCACTGCAACGGCCTGGGCGGAACGATGATGTTCTCGCTCTACGACCTGGACCCGGCGGCCACCCTCTTCGACGACGTGGTCGGGGACACGGCGGGATCCGCGAGCAACTGCCCGGCCCCGCCGAGCCCGAGCCCGACGCCCACGCCGACCCCGACGCCGACACCCACACCCACGCCGACACCCACGCCGACCCCGACGCCGACGCCCACCCCGACTCCCACGCCGACGCCCACCCCCACGGGTCCGTCCGGCGGGATCGTGGTCAACGGCGGCTTCGAGTCCGGCTCGTTGGCCCCCTGGACCTGCACCGGCAACCTGGGATCGGTGGTGAAGAGCCCGGTGCACTCCGGTTCGTACGCGCTCGCGGGCGCGGCGAGCAGCAGTGACGACGCCCAGTGCTCGCAGACCGTCACGGTCCAGCCGAACACCACCTACACCCTCTCCGGCTGGGTGCAGGGCAACTACACCTACCTCGGGGTGACCGGCTCCGGCGCGGACACCTCGACCTGGACCAGCGGTCCGGGTTGGTCCCAGCTCTCCACCAAGTTCACCACCGGCCCCTCGGTCACCTCGGTGACCATCTGGGTGCACGGCTGGTACGGCCAGGGGACCTACTACGCGGACGACATCAACGTGAGCTGAAGGTCCGTTAATCGAAAGTGAACCATAACGAGGCGGTGTCACCCATAAGCGGTGGCACCGCCTCCGGTACTATGGGCCAACAAAACTCGGTACATCCCGCGGCGCGACGGGGTTTGTGGGGCGCAAGTGTCGGGAAATCGACAAAGCGCTGAAGCAATCTCGCCCGCTTCGGCCCAGCCCGGCAAAATCGTCCGAGCCGGTGTACGCGAGTCTTCGGGTGATGCAACGATGGACCACATGGGGGACGGGGCACGGCAGTTGACGAGCCGTGAGTGGGAGTCGGCATGAGGCGGAGCGAGAACAGTCAGCAGCATCCCGACACCACGACCGCGCCCGTCCCTGCGCAGCGCGGCAGCCGTCGGCCCGCCGGCGCCCGGTCCTACGGCCCCGAGAGCCTGGAGCCCGTGCCCCGCCCTCAGCTGAGCGGCCGTTACCCCGCGCCCGCCGGCCCGGACGGGGCCGTCGTCGACGGTGCGGCGGACGGGGACGCGGACCGCTTCGACACCGCCTCCTTCGAGACCGAGCTGGCCGCCCGCGAGTCCGCCGCCCTGGAGTCCCGGCACCGGGCCTCCGCCGACGCCGGTGACATCAACGCCGCCAACCAGCTCGGCGCCCTGCTGCTGCGCCGCGGCGACCTGGAGGACGCCGAACCGTATCTGCGCAAGGCCGCCGCCGCCGGCCTGCGGGCCGCCGCCAACAACCTGGGCGTGCTGCTGCACCAGCGCGGCCACCGCTCCGAGGCCGGCACCTGGTGGCGCCAGGCCGCGGTGGCCGGCAGCGCCCCGGCCGCGCACGCGCTCGGCCTGCACCTGCGCGACCACGGCGACGAGGAGTCCGCCGAGTACTGGCTGCACTTCGCCGCCGAGCAGGGGCACCCGCTGGGGGCGTACGCGCTGGGCGACCTGATGGAGCACCGGCGCGACGTGCGCGCCGAGCGCTGGTTCAAGGCGGCCGCCGACGCGGGCCACCGGGAGGCCGCCTACCGGCTGGCCCGGATGCGCGAGGCGGCCGGCGACAAGGAGAGCGCGGAGACCTGGTACCGCACCGCCGCCGTGCGCAGCCACGCGCGGGCGGCGCTGCGGCTGGGCGTGCTGGTCGAGGAGCGCGGCGCGCGGGAGGAGGCGGCCCGCTGGTACCGGCAGTCGGCGCAGAACGGCGAGCCGCGGGCGGCCTGCGCGCTGGGCTTCCTGCTGCGCGACTCCGGTGACCTGCCGTCCGCCGCCGAGTGGTGGCAGGAGGCGGCCGAGGCCGGCGACGGCAACGCGGCCAACGCGCTGGGGGCGCTGCACGCCGCCCGCGGCGAGGACGGCGCGGCCGAGCGCTGGTACCGCGCCGCGCTGGACGCCGGCGACCACAACGGCGCCTTCAACCTCGGGCTGCTCTGCTCCGGCACCGGCCGCGAGACGCAGGCCGAGCAGTGGTTCCGCCGGGCCGCCTACGCCGGTCACCGGGAGGCCTGCAACGCGCTGGCCGTGATCCTGCTGCAGCGCGGCGACGAGGCCGGCGCCGAGCCGTGGTTCTCCAAGGCCGCCGAGGCCGGCAGCGTGGACGGTGCCTTCAACCTCGGCATCCTGCACGCCAACCGGGGCGAGCAGCGGCAGGCCCAGGAGTGGTACGCGCGGGCCGCCGCCGAGGGCCACGGCGAGGCGGCACTGCAGCTGGCGGTGGTCAAGGAGCAGCGCGGAGACCTGACCGCGGCGATGGAGCGGTACCGCCAGGCGGCCACCGGCGGTTCCGCCGAGGGGGCCTTCCGGCTGGCCTCACTGCTGGACCGGCGGGGCGACGTGGCGGAGGAGGCCGAGCACTGGTACGCCGTCGCGGCCGACCAGGGCCACGCCCGGGCCCAGGTCCGGATGGGGGTGCGGGCTGCCGAGCGCGGGGCGCTGGAGATCGCCGAGAGCTGGTACCGGCGGGCGGCCGAGATCGGCAGCCGCAGTGCCGCCTTCAACCTCGGCCTGCTGCTGGCCCGGCAGGAGCGCGAGGCGGAGGCGATGCTCTGGTACACCCGGGCCGCCGATGCCGGTCACGGGCGGGCGGCGCTGCGGCTGGCCCTGCTGGCGCTGCGCCGCGGGGAGCCGGTCCAGGCGGAGACCTGGTGCCGGCGGGCCACCGACTACGGCCCGCCCGAGGTGGCCGAGCGCGCCGCCCGGCTGCTGGACGCGATGCACCCGGAGCTGAGCGCCTGAGCCGAGCGCGGCAGCCGGGCGCCCGAGCCGGGAGGTCGGGTCAGCGGCAGTCGGGGCAGAGGCCGCGGTAGGTGATCTCGGCGGCGGAGACGGCGAAGCCGAAGCGCTCGGCGGCCGGCAGTGCGGCCAGCGGGTCGCCCTCGGGGTGGACGTCCCGGATGGTGCCGCAGGCGGAGCAGACCAGGTGCTGGTGGGACCGGTGCGCGTTGGGGTCGTACCGCTTGGCCCGCCCGTCGGTGCTGACCTCCAGCACCTCGCCGAGCAGGACCAGCTCGCCCAGGGTGTTGTAGACCGTCGCCCGGCTGATCTCCGGCAGCCGCTCGACCGCCCGCGCGTGCACCTCGTCGGCGGTCAGGTGGACGTGGTCCCCGTCGAGGACCTCGGCCACGACGCGCCGCTGCGCGGTCAGTCGCCAGCCCCGTTCGCGCAGCCGTGCCAAGAGATCGTTCATGACCGAAACGATAAGGCACGACTCCGGACTTGGGCTTGGTATTGATTTGGATAAAGTCCAAGTTAGGATCGAGTCACACGAACGGACGATGCGAAGAGGTACCCCCATGACTGCGCCCGACGGAGAGCTGCGCCCGACCCTGACCACCGAGGCCGGTGCGCCGGTGGCCGACAACCAGAACACCGAGACCGCCGGCAGCGGCGGCCCCGCGCTGCTCCAGGACCAGCAGCTCTTCGAGAAGCTCGCGCACTTCAACCGCGAGCGGATCCCGGAGCGCGTGGTGCACGCCCGCGGCGCCGGGGCCTATGGCACCTTCACGGTGACCGCCGACGTCACCCGGTACACCCGGGCGAGGTTCCTCTCCGCGGTCGGCAAGCGGACCGAGACCTTCCTGCGGTTCTCCACCGTGGCCGGCAACCTCGGCTCCGCCGACGCGGTGCGCGACCCGCGCGGCTTCGCGGTGAAGTTCTACACCGAGGAGGGCAACTACGACCTCGTCGGCAACAACACCCCGGTCTTCTTCATCAAGGACGCCATCAAGTTCCCGGACTTCATCCACACCCAGAAGCGCGACCCGTACACCGGCTCGACCGAGCCCGACAACGTGTGGGACTTCTGGGGCCTGTCGCCCGAGGCCACCCACCAGGTGACCTGGCTCTTCGGCGACCGCGGCATCCCGGCGAGCTACCGCCACCTGAACGGCTACGGCTCGCACACCTACCAGTGGGTCAACGAGGCCGGCGAGCAGTTCTGGGTCAAGTACCACTTCAAGACCGACCAGGGGATCCTGAACCTGACGCCCGCCGAGGCCGCCGAGCTCGCCGGCGAGGACCCGGACAGCCACCAGCGCGACCTGCGTGAGGCGATCGAGCGCGGCGAGTTCCCGTCCTGGACCGTCCAGGTGCAGGTCATGCCGGCGGCCGACGCCGCGGGCTACCGGTTCAACCCGTTCGACCTGACCAAGGTCTGGCCGCACGCGGACTACCCGCCGATCGAGATCGGCCGGTTGGAGCTGAACCGCAACCCCGACAACGTCTTCGCCGAGGTCGAGCAGTCGGTCTTCTCCCCGGCCCACTTCGTGCCCGGCATCGGCCCCTCGCCGGACAAGATGCTGCAGGGCCGGCTGTTCGCCTACGCGGACGCCCACCGCTACCGGGTCGGCATCAACGCCGACCAGCTGCCGGTGAACCGCCCGCACGCCACCGAGGCGCGCACCAACCACCGCGACGGCCGGCTCTACGACGGCCGGCACGGGCGGGTGAAGAACTACGAGCCGAACAGCTCCGGCGGCCCGGTGCAGAGCGGCCGGCCGCTCTGGGCGGCCACCGCGGTCGCCGGCGCGACCGGGACCCACCCGGCGCCCGCGCACCCGGAGGACGACGACTTCGTCCAGGCGGGCGACCTCTACCGGCTCCTCGCCGAGGACGAGAAGCAGCGCCTGATCGAGAACCTGGCTGCCGCCATCGCCGGGGTCTCGGCCGACCGCGAGGACATCGTCGAGCGGGCGGTCGAGAACTTCCGGCGGGCCGACGCCGACTACGGCCACCGGCTGGCGACGGCGGTCCGCGAGCTGCGCGAGCAGCGCTGACGCCCGGACGACGGGTCGGCCCGGGCGCTGTGCCGGCTTCGGACGGCGGGCCGGGTCAGGCGGTGGGCCGGCTCAGACGCTGAGCCGGCGCAGCGCCTCCTCGTGCAGCAGGCCGTTGGAGGCCACCGCGTCCGCGCCGTTGGGGCCGTCGATGCCGTCCAGACCGGTGAACCGCCCGCCCGCCTCCTGCACCACGATGCAGGGCGCGGCCATGTCCCACAGGTTCAGCTCCGGTTCGGCGGCGATGTCCACCGCGCCCTCGGCGAGCATCATGTAGGACCAGAAGTCGCCGTAGGCCCGGGTCCGCCAGCAGGCCCGGGTCAGGTCGAGGAAGGGGTCGAGCCGGCCGCGGTCCTCCCAGCCGGTGAGCGAGGAGTAGGAGAGCGAGGCGTCCTCGATCCGGGAGACGCCGGACACCTGGATCCGGCCGGCCTGGGCCAGGCTGCGCCCGGCGAACGCGCCCAGCCCCTTCGCCGCCCACCAGCGGCGGTGCAGCGCCGGCGCCGAGACGATCCCCACCACGGGGTGCTGCTCGCCGTCCGGGCCGTCCTCCAGCAGCGCGATCAGGGTGGCCCAGACCGGCACGCCGCGGATGTAGTTCTTGGTGCCGTCGATCGGGTCGATCACCCAGCGCCGCGGCCCGGAGCCGACCAGGCCGAACTCCTCGCCCAGCACCGCGTCCCGCGGCCGGGCCCGCTGCAGCACCCCGCGCACCGCCTCCTCGGCCGCCTTGTCGGCGTCGCTGACCGGGGTCAGGTCGGGCTTGGTCTCGATCTTCAGGTCCAACGCCCGGAAACGCTCCAGGGTGACCGAGTCGGCCGAGTCGGCGAGGACGTGGGCAAGGCGGAGATCATCGTGGTAGTCGGCCATGGTCGAACAGTAGACGAGCCGTCCGGTGAACCGACACTTCGGCTCGCGTGGTGGTCGGTCAGGAGTCGGCTGCGGAGCGGTAAGCGGGGAAACCGCTGCTGTCGAGGCTGAAGTGGAACGGCTCGGGCAGCGGGATGGTGCGGCCGAAGTCGAAGCTGACGGCGTCGGTGTAGCGGCCGTTCTCGACGAAGCAGTGCAGGGTGCACTTCTTCTGGAACGGGTCGACGATCAGGTAGAACGGGATGCCGAAGCGGGCGTAGAGCTGGACCTTGTCGACCAGGTCGATGCCCTTGGTGCTTCGGGAGAGGACTTCGGTCACCAGGGTCAGGTGTTCCGCCGGGTAGCGCCCCTCAAGGTCCAGCGGTGCGTCGACGGGCAGCGCGAAGAAGTCCGGTTGGGGTTCGTCGCTGAAGTCGGGATGGCAGATGGTCTGGCCGGCGGCCACGTGCCAGCTCGGCTGCTGCAAGAACTGGTGCAGCAGCTCGCTCTGAATCATCCAGCGCAGTGGTTTCCCTGGGGGCGACACGATGACGGCCCCGTTGATGAGCTCCGACTGGAAGCCCTCGGGAAGTTCCAGGCGATCGAGGATGCGCCGTGCGCGTTCGTCGGGCATGGCCGCTCCGACCTCCTGAGCGTTGGTCACCCCATGCTGGCACAGCCCGCCGACAGGCGGGCCTCAGTGGCCGGAGCCGCTGAGTTGGAGGCCGATGACGCCGGCGATGACCAGGGTGATGGAGACCAGTTTGAGGGTGGAGGTGGTCTCGTTCAGCCAGATCATGCCGTAGATCGCGGTGCCGGCGGCGCCGATGCCGGTCCAGACGGCGTAGGCGCTGCCGACCGGGAGGTGTTTGAGGGAGAGGGTCAGCAGGCCGAAGCTGCTCAGTGCGAAGAGGGCGAAGGCGAGGGTGGGGACCAGCCTGGTGAAACCGTGGCTCAGCTTGAGGTTGATCGCGAAGCCGGTTTCCAGCAGGCCGGCGAGCACCACCATGAACCAGGCCATCGGTGCACCTCCGGGGCGATCGGCCGACGCTTCCTATGATCACCAGAGAGCGGCCGGCCGACACCTCCAGCCGGGTCAGTCGCCCTCGTGGGCCTCCTTGGTGGAGAGCAGCCGGCGCAGCGAGTAGAGCCGGGCGGCGTCGGCGTGGCCGTCGGAGACCCAGCTGTCCAGGGCGCAGTCGGGCTCGTCGTGGCTGCAGGCGCGCGGGCAGTCCACGGTGCCCGGCTCCAGGTCGGGGAAGGCGTGGATCACCCGGGACGGGTCGATGTGGGAGAGGCCGAAGGAGCGGAAGCCCGGGGTGTCGATCACCCAGCCCGGGTCCAGCGCCTGCCGGGAGCCCGGCTTGGCACCCGGCGGCGGGGGCAGCCGCAGCGCGAGGGCCGAGACGGTGGTGTGCCGGCCGCGCCCGGTGACCGCGTTGACGTCTCCGGTGGTCCGCTGCCGCTCCGGCACCAGGGCGTTGACCAGGGTGGTCTTGCCGACCCCGGAGTGGCCGATGAAGACGGTGGCGAGCCCGCGCAGCCGCTCCCGGACCGCCTCGGCGCCGGTGGTGGCGAGCTCCTCGCGCTGGGTCACCACGTAGTCGATGCCGAGCGGCGCGTAGGACTCCAGCAGCGGCTCGGCGGGGGCCAGGTCGGACTTGGTGAGCACCAGCAGCGGGGTCATGCCCGCGTCGTAGGCGGCCACCAGGCAGCGGTCGATCAGCCGCGGGCGCGGCTCGGGGTTGGCCAGCGCCGTGACGATGGCCAGCTGGTCGGCGTTGGCGACGACGATCCGCTCGAACGGATCGTCGTCGTCCGCGGTGCGCCGCAGCACCGAGGTGCGCTCCTCGACCCGGACGATCCGGGCCAGCGTGTCGACCTCGCCGGAGAGGTCACCGACCAGATTGACGGTGTCGCCCACCACCACGCCCTTGCGGCCCAGCTCGCGGGCCTTCATCGCGACGACCATGCGTTCCCGCTTGGTGCCGGCCTCGACCAGGCAGGTCAGCCGGCCGCGGTCGATGGTGAGGACCATCCCCTCCGCGGCGTCCTCGTGCTTGGGGCGGATCCTGGTCCGCGGCCGGGAACCCCGGCGACCCGGGCGGTTGCGGATGTCGTCCTCGTCGGCGTCCTTGCCGTAGCGGCGCATGGTGCTGGTACTCCGCTCAGCTCGCGGCCGCCGCCGGATCGAGCAGCGCGGCCCACATCGCCGGGAAGTCCGGCAGGGTCTTGGCGGTGGTGGCGATGTTCTCGACCTGGACACCGGGGACGGTCAGGCCCAGCACGGCGGCGGCGGTGGCCAGCCGGTGGTCCTCGTAGGTGTGGAAGACGCCGGCGTGCAGCGGGCGCGGGCGGATCACCAGACCGTCGGCGGTCTCGCTGACGTCGCCGCCGAGCTCGTTGATCTCCTTGGCCAGCGCGGCCAGCCGGTCGGTCTCGTGCAGCCGCAGGTGGGCGATGCCGGACAGCCGGGACTCGGAGTTGCCCAGCGCGGCGACCGCGGCGATCACCGGGGTGAGCTCGCCCACCTCGTGCAGGTCGACCTCGATGCCGTGCACCACGCCGGTGCCGGTGAACTCCAGGCCCTCCTCGGTGAACCGGCAGCTGCCGCCCATCCGGGTGTAGATGTCGCGCAGCTGGTCGCCGGCCTGGGTGGTGTGCTTGGGCCAGTCGCGCACGGTGACCCGGCCACCGGTGACCAGGGCGGCGGCGAAGAACGGCGCGGCGTTGGACAGGTCCGGCTCGATCACCAGGTCGCGGCCGAGCAGCGCGCCCGGGGTGACCCGCCAGACGTCCGGCTCGCCGCCGTCCTCCGGGGCGTCGACCTGCACGCCGGCCTGGCGCAGCATCTCGACGGTCATCCGGATGTGCGGCAGCGAGGGGACCGGACCGCCGATGTTGCGGATCTCCACGCCCTGGTTGTAGCCGGCGCCGGAGAGCAGCAGCGCGCTGACGAACTGCGAGGAGGCCGAGGCGTCGAGCTCGACGATGCCGCCCTCCAGTGCGCCGGTGCCGTGCACGGTGAGCGGGAAGCCGCCGCGGCCGCCGTCCTCGATCCGGGCGCCGAGGGCGCGCAGCGAGTCGATCACGCCGTGCTGCGGGCGCTCGTGCGAGCGCGGGTCGCCGTCGAAGTGGACCGGGCCGTCGGCCAGCGCGGCCAGCGGCGGGAGGAAGCGCATGACCGTTCCTGCGTTGCCCACGTCGATGGTGGCCGGGCCGGCCAGCCGCTGGGCCGGGATGATCCGCCAGGCCTCGCCGCCGCCGGTGCCGCCGCAGTCGTTGTTCACCCGCTCCTCGATGCCGACGCCGAGCGCCCGCAGGCCGTCGGCCATCAGCTGGGAGTCCCGGCTGCGCAGCGGCCGCCGCACCCAGCCCGGCTCGGCCGCCAGCGCGGCCAGCACCAGCGCGCGGTTGGTGACGGACTTCGAACCGGGGACGGTCACGGTCGCGTCGATGGCGGTGTTGGCTACGGGAGCGGGCCACAAGGTCTCGGTCATGCGGCCAGTCTAGGGGTCCGGCGCGTTCCGGCTCAGTGATCGTTCCGGCCTGTGGACAACCGGACGGACCAGGCGGCAAGGGGTTGCGCGGGCTCCCGGACGTGTGCTCGGGGGCAGTGCGCCGAGCGGGCCCGCAGCGGCGTCGAGCGAGCGGTGGCGTCAGGCGAGCACCGGTGTCACGCGAGCAGCGGGGTCAGGCGAGCAGCTGGCTGCCGCCGGCCAGCAGGCAGGAGAGCGCCACCACCAGGAAGAGCGTCACCCAGAGCAGCGGGCTCACCCCGGTGAGCCGGGCCAGCTGGTCCGCGTCCGAGTCGCGGGCCCCGCCCAGGCGCCGCTTGCGCTGCAGCTCGATCACCGGGCGCACCCCGGCCAGCAGCAGGAACCAGACGCCGAGGTAGGCGAAGGTGGCCTGGAGCTGGGCGCTGCCGTACCAGGAGATGCCGAAGAAGGCGCCGCCGGTGAGCACCACGGAGAGCAGGCCGAAGGCGTTGCGGATCATCACCAGCATGCCGGCGAGCAGCACGATGGCGATCCACAGCAGCGCGGTGATCCGGCCGGCCGCCAGCAGCGCGGCGCCGCCGAGGCCGAGCAGCGAGGGGGCCAGGTAGCCGGCCGCGGCGGTGAGGATCATGCCGGGGCCGGTCGGGCGACCGGAGGAGACGGTCAGGCCCGAGGTGTCCGAGTGCAGCCGGATGCTGTCCAGCCGGCGGCCGGTGAGCAGGGCCACCAGGCCGTGCCCGCCCTCGTGCGCGATGGTCACCACGTTCCGGCTGACCCGCCAGACGGGGTGCGGCAGTATCGCCAGCAGGGCGGCCGCCGCGCAGCCGAGCACCAACCAGTGCGGCGGGTCGGGCTGGGTGCCCAGGACCCGTTGCCAGACGTCGTCGATGCTGTGGTTCATGATCGTCCTTGCCGTGCCCGGGGGTTGGGGAGGGGAGCAGCCTCCCATGCCAGGACTGCGCGCCGGTAGCCGCCGGTTCCCGGCCGGCGACCGGGGGAGGGTTCGACGCCGCCCCGCGCCGTGGCAGGCTGACGGTATGTGTGGTCGATTCGCGGCGAGCACCAAGCCGGAGGACATCGTCGAGCTCTTCGAGGTCAGCCAGTGGGACCCGGGCGAGGAGGTGGCGCCGAGCTGGAACGTGGCGCCGACCTCCCCGGTGCTGGCGGTGCTGGAACGGCTGCCCAAGGGCGGCGGGACGCCGCTGCGGCAGCTGCGGCGGCTGCGCTGGGGGCTGGTGCCGGCCTGGTCCGACTCGCCGGAGACCGGGGTCAAGATGATCAACGCCCGGGCCGACACGGTGCACGAGAAGCCCGCCTACCGGCAGGCCTTCGCCGCCCGCCGCTGCCTGCTCCCGGTCGACGGCTACTACGAGTGGCAGACCATCGAGAGCCCGAGCGGCGGCAAGGCGCGCAAGGTGCCGTTCTTCGTCAGCCGGGTGGACGGTGCGCCGCTGGCGCTGGCCGGGCTGTACGAGTTCTGGCGGGACCGGGCCTTCCCGGCCGACCACCCGCAGGGCTGGCTGGTCACCTGCGCCATCGTGACCACGGAGGCCGAACCGCTGCTGGCGCCGATCCACGAGCGGATGCCGCTCTTCCTGGAGCCCGACGGCTTCGACGCCTGGCTGGATCCCACCCTGGACGACCCCGCCCGGGCCTGCGCGCTGCTGGTCGCCCCCGGACCGGGTCGGCTGCGCGCCACCCCGGTGGGCTCGGCGGTGGGCAACATCCGCAACAACCACCCCGGCCTGCGCGAGCCGGTCACCCCGGAGATGGAAGGGGCCCTGTTCTGATGGCGAGCGAGCAGCAGGACCACGAGCAGCAGGACCAGGAGAGCGTGGCGACCCCCGCCGGGCCGGCGCGGATCAGCTGGCACCGGGCGGCCGGCCGGCCGCGGGCCGTGCTCGGCCTCGGGCACGGCGCCGGCGGCGGGATCGAGGCGGCGGACCTGGCGGCGCTGGCCGCCGCGCTGCCCGGCCAGGGGGTCACGGTGGCGCTGGTCGAGCAGCCCTGGCGGGTGGCCGGCCGGAAGGTGGCGCCGGCCCCGAAGACGCTGGACACGGGCTGGCTGCCGGTGGCCGAGCGGCTGGCCGCCGAGGGCGTGCCGCTGCTGGTCGGCGGGCGCAGCGCGGGAGCCCGGGTGGCCTGCCGCACCGGTGCGGCGGTCGGCGCGGCCGCGGTGCTGGCGCTGTCCTTCCCGCTGCACCCGCCCGGCCGGCCGGAGCGCTCCCGGGCCGAGGAGCTGCTCGGCGCCGGGCTGCCGACGCTGGTGGTGCAGGGCGAGCGGGACGCCTTCGGCACCCCCGCGGAGTTCCCGGCGGGGACCCGGCTGGTGCCGGTCCCGTACGCCGACCACGGCTTCAAGCTGCCGAAGTCGGCCCCGCTGAGCAGGGCGGCGGCGCTGGACCTGGTGACCGCCGCGGTGGCCGACTGGCTGGCCGGGCTGCCGCTGGACCGAGCCGGCGGGGGCGGGTCACCCGGGTGGCGGACCTGACGGATCTGTGCAGCGGCGGGAATGCCCGGGCGGCGGTCCGGGTTAACCCTTCCGTCAGCAGTGCCCCAATGGTTTCCGGTGGAAAGGCAGCGCCCATGGGTTCGATCGCGTGCCGTGAGCGGCCTGAGGAGCAGAGCGCTTCGAGTGCTTTCCTCCCGTGGTCCGAGTGGCTGGTCGCGGGCGAGAAGCCCGTGAGCCCGATATCCTCCCTTCCGGGCCGACCTGCCGTGGGTCGGGCCCGATTCAGCGAGGAGGTGGGTCCGGTCGTCGCGACCGAGGACGAGCCGAACGTGGGTCCGGGCGGGTTCGACGCACGGGCCGGGTCCGACCACGCGACCGATCCGCTCGCTGCCGGGTCGGCCGGCGAGGTGCCGGGCGACGAGCTCGCGACCGATGCGGACGCGGGTGACGAGCCCGCGGCCGACGAGATCGGCGAGGACACTTTCCGGGCTTCCGCCGAGGAGACCGAGGAGGCCCGCCGGGCGCGCTTCGAGCGGGACGCGCTGGGTTACCTGGACCCGATGTACTCGGCCGCGCTGCGGATGACCCGCAACCCGGCCGACGCCGAGGACCTGCTGCAGGAGGCGTTCGCCAAGGCCTACGCCTCCTTCCACCAGTTCCGGGAGGGGACCAACCTCAAGGCCTGGCTGTACCGCATCCTGACGAACACCTTCATCAACTCGTACCGGAAGAAGCAGCGGGAGCCGCAGCGCACCGCCGCCGAGGAGATCGAGGACTGGCAGCTGGCCCGGGCCGAGTCGCACATGTCGACCGGTCTGCGCTCGGCCGAGACCCAGGCCCTCGAGCACCTGCCGGACAGTGACGTGAAGGACGCCCTGCAGGCGATCCCCGAGGAGTTCCGCATCGCGGTCTACCTCGCCGACGTCGAGGGTTTTGCATACAAGGAGATCGCCGACATCATGGGCACCCCCATCGGTACGGTGATGTCCCGGCTGCACCGAGGCCGCCGCCAACTGCGGGGCATGCTGGAGGACTACGCCCGCGAGCGCGGGCTGGTCCCCGCCGGCAGCGGGGCTGGGCGCGAGGCGAAAGGCACGGGCTCATGAGCTGCGGAGGTCCGCACGCCACGGACTGCGGCGAGGTGCTTGATCACCTCTACGAGTTCCTTGACAACGAGATGGCCGAGGGCGACTGCGCCAAACTGCGCGAGCACTTCGAGGAATGCTCGCCGTGCCTGGAGAAGTACGGGCTGGAGCAGGCGATCAAGGCGCTGATCAAGCGGTCCTGCGGGTGCGATGACGCCCCGTCGGACCTGCGCAGCAAGGTGCTGGCCAGGATCGACAGCATCCGGGCCGGGCAGCGCAGCGCCGAACCGCCGGTCGGGGCCGACCCGGCCGCGGCGACGTGCGGCGAGCCCGGGGTGCTGACGGCCTCCCAGGCGGTCACGCCGGCCGAGTGAGCACGGGCACCCGTCGACGGCCGTTCGGCCGATCGGCGGAAGCCAGGGCCGGTGGGCCCGGGAACACTCCCGGGCCCACCGGCTTTTCCGTGCCGGGCCCGCCGGTCTGCGGCCCTCGGCCCGCCGACGCGCGGCCCTCGGCCCGCCGGTGAGGCGGCGCCCGGCGCCGACGTGATGGACCGTCAGTGCGCTTGCCTCACTCGATCGGGTGAGTGTCTGCCCTGCTGCGGCGGGTATCGCGCACTGGCGGGTTCCACCGCCCCGGCCGAGGCCTATCCTCCTCAGACGAGCCTGTCGGCAAGCTGGGGAGGCAGAGATCGCTGTCGATCGCGGGGGCCGCGCGCTCCCGGAACAGACACCGGCGCGGCTCCCCGCGGCGGCCTTCGTCTACGTCCTGCTGGTGCTCGGCGCCGCCGCCCTCGCGCTGCTGCCGCTGCTGCCCGGCGCCACCGCCCGGCTGGGGCTGCCCGGCTGGCTCGGTGGGCCGGTCGACTGGCCCCGGGTGGGCCTGCTGGCCTTCCTGCACGCCTGTTGGGAGTCGCTCGCCCAGGGCCTGCCCACCCCCTGCCTGCGGCTGGCCCGCCGGCTGCGGCTGCGGTTGCTCCGGCTGCTCGGCCGCGGCGTGGCGCCCCGGGCCGGCCTGGGCCCGGAGGCGGTGCGGCCGAGCGCCAACACCTTCCTGCCGGTGCTCTTCGCCGGCGTGCTGATGCTGCCGCCGGCCGCGGCCGCCCTGGTCGCCCTGCCGGCCGCGCTGACCGGCGCGGCCGCGACGCCCCGGCTGCTGCGCCGGGCCTGGAACGCCGCCCAGTTCGCGCTCGCCGCCTGGCCGGCGGCCGCGCTCTTCCACCTGCTCGGCGGGCCGCGGCTGCTGCTCGGCAGCCGCTACCCGGCCGCGCTGCTCCCGGCGCTGGCCGGGGTGCTGGTCTTCTGCCTGGTCAACGGGGTGCTGGTGGCCGGCATCCGGCTGCTCGCCGAGCACTGCCGGCCGGCCGAGCTGGGCCGCGGCGCGCTCACCGTGCTCGGCCCGCCGGCTTTCGTGCACGCGCTCGGCGGGCTGATGATGGCGGTGCTCTGGCAGGGCCCGTACGGGGCGTTCGCCGCCGTGCTGGCGCTGCTGCCGCTCTCCGTCTCGGCCTGGGTCTTCGCCCAGGGCCACCGGGAGCGGGCCGCGCACCGGGCCACCGTGGAGGCGCTGGTGCAGGCGGTGGAGATCAAGGACGCCTACACCCGCGGACACAGCGAACGGGTCGGCCGGGCCTCGGTGCTGATCGCCGGTCAGCTGGGGATGGTCGGCGAGCGGCTGCGCACCCTGCACTTCGCCGGGACGCTGCACGACGTGGGCAAGCTCGGGGTGGCGACCGAGCTGCTGCGCCGGAACGGGCCGCTGACCGAGGCCGAGCGCCGGGCGGTGGAGGTGCACCCCGAGTACGGGCACGAGCTGGTGCGCGGGATCGAGTTCCTCGGCGAGGCGCACGCCGGGATCCTGCACCACCACGAGCGGATGGACGGCCGCGGCTACCCGCACGGCCTGGCCGGCGAGCAGATCCCGGAGTTCGCCCGGATCATCGCGGTCGCCGACGCCTTCGACTCGATGACCTCCACCCGCTCCTACCGGCGCGGGCGGCCGGTCCCGGAGGCGGTCGCCGAACTGCGCCGGTGCGCCGGCAGCCAGTTCGACCCGGTGATGGTGGAGGCGCTGGTCGGCGCGGTGGAGCGGTGCGGCTGGCAGCCGGTGCTGCCGCCGGCGCCGGACACCGACGCGGCGGTGCCGGACATCCCGCTCGGGGTGCCGGAACCCGGGCCCCGGGTGGCCGCACGGTGAGCGCCGCCGCGCCGCGGGTCCGGCCGGACGAACCGTGGTCGGCGGTCACCGGGGCCTCGCTGGTCCGGGCCGCCGCACTGCTGCTGCTGGCCGGCGGGATCACCGCGGTGCTGGCCCACGGGCTGGCCGAGCCGCCGGTCGCGCTCGCCTTCGGCACGCTGATCGCGATCGGCGAGGCGGTCCGGGTGGCCGGGACCGGCGCCGGGCGCGGGCAGGCCCCGCTCGGCGCGGCGGCGGGGCTGGCCTACGCCCTGCTCGGGCCGCTGCGCGGGCTGCCCACCGAGCACGGGGTGCTCCAGGTGGTGGCGGTGGCGGGCAGCGGGCTGGCGCTCGGCGCGCTGGCCCGGGCGTTGGTGCGGGCGGGCGTGCGGGCGCGGCGGGCCGACCGGGAGCGGAGCCGAGATCGGAAG
>NZ_JBNQTI010000164.1:0-19961 GCF_050325825.1 Kitasatospora sp. LaBMicrA B282 | reverse complement strand
CCCGGCTGCGCGAACTGCGCGCCGCCGCCGGGGTGCTGCCCGGCGCCTGACCGCGCCCCGGCCGGCCCGGGCCGCTCGTACGGCCGCTGCTACGGCTGTTGCTACGGCCGCTCGGTGAACCGCACCCGCACCGTCCGGCCGGCCTCGATCACCAGCTCGTGGGCGGTCAACCGGGCGGTCGACTCGGCGGCCGGTGTGGCGGGTCCGGCCGGTGCGCCGGCGCCGGCTCCGGCCCGGTCGGCCAGCTGCAGGGCCACCGCCGCGCCCAGCAGGACCGGGTCGAGCGGCGCCGGTACCGCACCCCAGTCGGCGACCGGCTGGGCCTGCAGCACCGGGCCCGAGCGCAGCCGCAGCAGCAGGCGGTCGGCGGCCAGGGCGGCCACCGCGACCGTCAGGCCGGGAAGTTGACCCATCACCCGGTCCAGCCAGACGAGCGGGTCGGGCTCCGCGGTCGGCTCGGTGCGGGCGATCACCTCGGCCACCTGACGCAGCCGCAGGCTCGCCCCGGTGGTCACCGCGTAGCAGCCGCGGGCCGCGCGGTGGCCCGGGCCGACCGGGTAGCGGCGCAGCCGCACCCCGTCCGCGGTGACCTCGCCGACCACGTCGAAGGCCGTCACCCGGGCCAGGTCGATCGGCTCGGGGTCCGGGTAGGGCGGGGTGAGCGCCTCCTCCGCGGGCTCCGGGATGCCGGGCAGGTAGGAGTAGAGCAGCTCGCGCAGGATCCGGGCGGAGCGGCCGCGCTCGCCGAGCGAGCGCCGGGTCAGGTCCAGCAACTCCGGTGCGGCGCGGGTGCCGTGGTCCTCGGCCGCGCGGCGCAGCTGCGGCTCCAGCGGCCCGGTGGCGTCCAGCGCCGGGGCGCCGCGCCCGAAGGCGTAGCCGGGCGAGTCCGGATCCAGTTCCGCCTCGCCGGTGGCGGCCAGCAGGGTGACCCGGTCCAGTGCGGCGCCGTAGAAGGAGACCGAGCCGTGGTCGCCGACCACCCAGTCGGCCGCGACCAGCGCCGCCTGCCAGCCGTGTTGCGGCGGCAGCACCAGCAGCCCGGAGCGCACCGCCTCGTCCAGCAGGTCGAGCGGGTGGTGCCGGGCCCAGATGTTGGGGTGCAGCACCACGGCCACCGCGTACTCGTCCACCGGCAGTTCGCGCACCAGCCGCAGCGGCAGGTCGGGGCAGCGGCCGAGCAGCGAGTGCTCGCTCCAGGTCGAGCTGACCAGCACCAGTCGGCGCCCGCCGACCGCGCCGAGCAGCCGCCGGTACCGGTCGCGCTCGGGCAGGCTGGCCAGCAGCCGGTCGAAGCACGGATCGCCGACCACCCGGGCCACCGGCAGCGCCCGCGGGCAGGACCGCCGCAGCCGCTCCAACTGCTCCTCGTGCGAGAGCCCGATCACCGCCGGCACCACCCGCCCGCGCCGCAGCAGCTCCTGCCGGGAGAGTCCGGCCGGCGAGACGTCGTCCCCGGTGGTCGGCCGGACCAGCCGGTTGTAGCCGACCCCGTGCGGCAGCACCACCAGGGGCGCGCGCAGCCGGTGCATCGAGCTGTTCACGGTGCAGGCCACCGCCAGGTCGAAGTCCCGCCGCACCGCCTCGGACCAGCTCAGCGGGGTGACCCCGGCCAGCGAGTCCAGGTAGCCGGGCAGCCCGGCGGTGAAGGCGGAGCCGGGGTTGACCGTGACGTAGAGTTCGATCCCGTCCCGGGCCCGCAGCAGCGGCAGCACGTCCATCACCCGGGTCGCCGAGGTCAGGGTGCGGACCACCGCGAGCACGTGCGCCCTGGTCGGCCGGGTGTCCCACCGGCGCTCCGCGGCCCGCCGGTTCCCCGGCAGCCGGGACAGCAGCCCGAACAGCGTCGCACCTCCCGAATCCCCGGTGGCCGATTCCGATGGCCCGTCCGGACGGCCCACCGGTCGCCGATGGTGATCGTACTCAACCCATCCCGGCCACCCGCCCCGCCTCGCCCGGCTCCGTCGGCTCGGCCACCGCCCCCGCCGACCTTCGGATCCGGTACGCTGTGGATCGCCCGGCCCCAGTAGCTCAGGGGATAGAGCACAGCTCTCCTAAAGCTGGTGTCGCAGGTTCGAATCCTGCCTGGGGCACAGGTGAGTGGCACACCGCGGGCCCCGCGATCCGGTCGGATCGCGGGGCCCGCGGTGTTTCGGGTGCCGTTCGGTGCCCGGTGGGCCGGGTCAGCGGCCGTTGAGGCTCTCGCCGAGGGCGGCGGTCAGGCTGCCGTCACTGGTGTCGCCGTCCAGCGACCAGACGAAGGTGCCGCGCAGGTGTTCGGCACGGATGTACTGGCCCTTGATCCAGACCGAGGCCGGGTCGTCGTAGCTGGCGAAGGTGCCGGTGGCCGGGTCGTACTTGTAGGGCTCGGCGGCCAGCGGGTCCCAGTGGGTCTGGCCGGGGGCGGTGACCACCTGGTTGTAGTTCGGGGTGCCGGCCACGCCGGCGGTGGCGGGCTGGAAGAGGCCGTCGCCGTTCGGGCCGGGCGCCACGCCGGTCCACTCGTGGGCGTAGTAGGGGATGGCCAGGCCGATCTGCCCGGGCCGCACGCCCTGGCCCTCGTAGTACTGCACCGCCTGGTCCACGGTGTACCGGTCGGCCGCCGGGTTGGGGTCGTTCGGGTCCTGGAAGAGTGCGGAGGAGAAGTCGGTGGGCCCGGTCGGCTCCCAACTGCCGTGGTAGTCGAAGGTCATGACGTTGAACCAGTCGACCACCTTGGCGATCTCCGGCAGCTCCAGCTTGGCGGCGAAGGCCGGGTTGGCGGAGGTGTTCGCGGTGAGCAGGTAGTGCGTGCCGGTGTCCTGGCCGACCTGGTCCTCCTGCTGGCGGAACTCCTGCATCAGCGCGGTGTAGTCGGGGGTGTCCTGCGGGCCGTACGGGTTGCCGTTGCCCGGCTCGCCCGGGTACTCCCAGTCGACCGCGAAGCCGTCGAAGATGCCGGCGGCGGCGCCCGCGGGCAGCCCGGGGATGTCGCCCTTGAGGTACTGGTCCACGCAGGAGGCGACGAAGTTCTGCCGGCCCGCCGCGGTCGAGGCGAGCTTCGAGAACTGGCCGGACCAGGACCAGCCGCCGATCGACATCACGATCTTCAGCTTCGGGTACTTCGCCTTCAGCTCGCGCAGCTGGTTGAAGTTGCCGAGCAGGGCCTGGCCGGCCTGGTCGGCCTGGCCGTTCACCGCCTCGGTCGCGGAGAACGGCCGCTGGTAGTCGGCCCAGCTGTCGCCGCTGCTGCACAGGCCGGCCGCGGAGATGTCGCTGAAGCCGTAGTCCAGTTCGGTGAGGTGGTCGATCTCACCGGTGGTGATCAGGTTCTTCTCCAGGAAGCCGGAGTAGATGCCCCACTGGGTGAAGTAGCCGGTCAACTCCTTCTGGCCACCGTCCCGGTGGGCGGGCTCGGCGTTCGCCGGCGCGGCGCCGAGCAGGGTGAGGGCGCAGCAGGCGGCGGCCGCGGTGGCGGCGGCTCTGCGGAGCAGGGCTGGGCGAATGGCGGGCATGGGACTCTCCTCGGCAGGCGCCGCACACGGCAGCGGCGCGGTGTGGGGGAGGTGCGGGAGCGGAGGCCTGTATTGGCATAGACCAATGAGAGGGAAGGTATAGTCCACCGCCCGCCGGGTCAATGGCCCGGCCGCGGCTGCCGACCCGCCGTCAGGTCGCGGGCCGGGAGCCGGTGCAGGAGGAGCGGCCGGTCAGTTGACGCAGGGCACGCCGCCCTGGACCGTCGGGCCCTCGTAGCCGTCGCTGGGCGAGGCCGAGTCGCTGGGGGAGGCCGAGTCGCTGGGCGAGCCCGAGTCCGTGGGGGAGGCCGAGTCGGTGGAGGAGGAGGGGGACGTGCTGCTGTCGTCGGTCGGCGCGGTGGTCGGCGCGGTGGTCGGCAGGGCGGACGGGGACGGCGACGGCGAGGCCGCCGGCGCGACCGTCGGGTCGATCCCGCTGATGCTCTGCCGGACCATCGTCTGGATCTTCGTCACGTCCACCAGGTTCACGTCGCCGTCGCTCGACAGGTCCGCGTAGCCCTCCATCGGCAGGGTGTGGAACTCCACGTTCCCGCCGGTCAGGTTGGTGGCCTGCTGCGCGAAGTCCAGGATGTCCCAGCCGTCGTCCAGCACCAGGTCCTGCTTCACCGCGTCCAGCAGACCGCCCATCTTGCCCAGGTCGCCGAAGACGCCCTCCTGCTCCAGCTTGGTGGTGACCGAGGCGAGGAAGGCCTGCTGGCGGTGGGTGCGGTCGAAGTCGCCGTTGGGCAGGTTGTGGCGCTGGCGGACGAAGGCCAGCGCCATCGACGGGTTCAGCTGGTTGAGCCCCTGGTGGCCGACGAAGCCGGAACCGCCGCCCGCGGTGTCGGCGGTGCGGGCGATGGTCGGGTCGCTGATGTCGTGGTTGAGGCAGACGGTGATCGGCCCGAGCGCCTGGGCGACGTCGTAGAAGCCCTTGAGGTTGAGCTCGGCGAAGTGGTCGATCGGCACGTTGAGGAACTTCTGCACCGTCAGCAGGGTGGCCGCGCGGCCCGCGTCGCGGCCGCGGTGCTCCAGGTCGGCGCCGGAGTACTGCTTGGAGAGGTCCTCCTCGGCGTAGTACTTGGCCCGGTCGTAGGCCTCCTTGATCTTGTGCTTGCCGAGCGGGTGGCCGCCGGGCACGTTGACCAGGTCGACGTAGTCGTCCCGCGGGATCGAGAAGGCCTCGACCTTCCCGCCGTTGGCCGGGATGTGCATCAGGATCAGGGTGTTGGTGTTGTAGCCGCCGATGTCGCTGCTGCCGGCGTTCAGCTGGTCCTGGACGAACTCCTTGGGCAGGTCGTTGCCGTTCTGGTCCTTGCGGCTGTCCAGGCCGATCAGCAGGATGTTGACCGACTTGTCCAGCCGCGGCGGCGCCGCGACCCCCACCTGCTGCGGGGCCTGCTGGGCGGCCTGCTTGACCATCTGCATGGCGTTCGAGGTCGTCATGCCGTTGGTGATGTCGTGGTAGGCGTACCAGGACAGCCCGCAGACGGCCAGCACCGATAGCGAGACCACGCCCGCCACCAGCCGCCCCGCGATCACCAGCACCGATGTGCGGTTCCCCGTTTTAGGCATCGCCCCGGCCCTCGCCTCGGACATCCTTCCCCCCACCGCCGGTCCACCCCTGTCGTTCGCCGTTCGCACCGGGCTGCCCGGTTGCCTCTCCTTGGACGCCCGACGACCGGAAAAGGGCACACGAGTTCGGCCAGTGTTGCGAAGATCACAGGAGTCCGGGTCGGGTCCCGCTCGGTCGGGCCGGAGCGCAGGCTCCGGACCGGTCCACCATCCGGATGGTGAGGCGCCAGGGTTACTGCACCAGAGGCATGGCATTTACCATGCCTCTGCACCTGAATCCCTGGCTGCTAAGAGGGCCGGCCGGGTGCGGCGCTCCCTTCGGAGCGCTCGGTACCGAGGAGTGTGGCGGTGATCGTCTCCGATCTCCTGAACGTGACGGACCTGCGGCTGCGGCTGGCCTGGGGGCCACCGGAGCTGCTGGAGCGCCAGGTCACCGGTGTCACCTCGACCGACCTGCAGGACCCGGCGCGCTACCTGCAGCCCGGCGAACTCGTGCTCTCCGGGCTGGTCTGGTGGCAGCCGGAGCACCCGGCGGCCCAGACCCTCGCGCTGCGCTTCGCCACCTCGCTGCGCAGCGCCGGCGTGGCCGCGCTGCTGGCCGGCGAGGGCACCCACGGCGAGGTGCCCGCGGGGCTGGTCGACGCCTGCCGGGTGCACGGGATCCCGCTGCTCTCGGTGCCCGCCGGTACCAGCTTCCGGGCGGTGACCGACCGGGTCTACCTGCGGCTGTGGGGGGACCTGCGGACCGGAGAGGCGGGGGCGGCCGCGGTGCCGGACGGGGTGCGGCGCGAGCTGGTCGAGCTGATGTACGCGGGGGCGCCCGCCGCCGAGGTGCTGGACCGGGCGGTCTCCCGGCTCGGCTGCGGCCCCTGCTCGCTGGTGGCCGCCTCGGGGCGGACCATCGCGAGCTCCGCCGGCGCCCCCGACCCCGACCCGGAGGAGGTCCGCCGGGCACTGCCGGTGCCGGACGCGGAGACCGCCCCCGGCGGCACGGCCGCGCTCAGCCTCGGCGAGGGCGGCGACACCCCCTTCGACGGTTGGTACCTCTACCCGCACGACGCATCGCCCGGCCAGGCCGCGGTGCTGCACGGGCTGGCCGAGACCCTGGCCACGCTCTGGACCCGCAGCCGCGGCGAGGCCGCCGACCGGCGCCGGGCGGCCGGGCGGCTGGCCGGCCTGCTGGGCGGGCCGGCCCCGGTGCACCCCGCCGAACTCGGCGAGGCGCTGGCCGCCTGCGGGCTGCCCGCCGACCGACCGCTGGTCCCGGTCACCGCGCGGATCGACGGGCTGGACACGCCCTGGGCCACCGACGCGCTCGCCGAGGCGCTGCGCTGCGCCCTGCCCGGGGCGGGGGCGGGGACTGCGGTGGGGGCCGGAACTGCGGTGGGGGCGGCCGGTGCCGGGCCCGCCGGGGAGGGAACGCCCGGTGCGGCGGCCTTCGCGGTCGGCGCCGACGCGGCCGGCCGGGCGGTCGCCGTGGTGGCCGGCCTGGATCCGGCGCGGCTGACCGCCGGGCTGCGCGCGGTCTGGCCCCGGCTGCAGTCCCGGCTGCCGGACCGGCACCTGCTGCGGCTCGGCGTCGGCCCGCGCGCGGTGCGGCCGGTCGGCGAGCTGGCGGCCGGCCTGCGGCAGGCGGAGTACGCGCTGGCCGCGGCGGCGGCCGAGCGGCCCCGGGCCTGCTCGGTGGGGGCGAGTGCCGAACTGGACTCGCTGGCCGCGCTGGTCCGCGGCATCCCGGCCGAGGTGGCCGCCGCCTTCCGGCGCCGCCTGCTCGACCCGCTGACCGACCACGACCGGCAGAACGGCGGCGCGCTGCTGGGCACCCTGGTCACCTTCCTGGACCACGACTGCTCCTGGGCCCGCACCGCCGAGGCGCTGCACGTCCACGTGAACACCGTGCACTACCGGGTCCGCCGGATCGAGGAGCTGACCGGCCGCGACCTCGGCCGCCTGGACGACCGCCTCGACCTGCGCGCCGCCCTGCTCTGCGCCGCCCCGGAGCGCGCCCGTTAGGCGGCCGCGCAGGCCCCGGAGCGCGACCGTTGGGCGGCCGTGCAGCCGTCAGCCCAGCGGCACGGCCGTCCGCGGGACGGTTGCCGGCTGGGCCGTCCGCTGCTGCACGTCGTGGAGCATCCGCAGGTCGGCGCGGACGGCGCGCAGCAGCTCGGGGTCCAGCTCGGCCACCGCGAGCCCGGTCTCGGTCTCGCCGAGCGCGCTGCGCAGCTGTCCGTCCGGGCCCCAGACGCCGCTGTGCCCGCAGGTGTCCCGGCCGCCGGTGGCCCCGATGTGGTTGGCCAGCAGCGCGTAGCTCGTGTTGTCGATGGCGCGGGCCGGGAACCAGGCGTCCAGCTGCCGCTTCCCGCCGCCCTTGCTGAACAGCGCGCCGACCAGGTAGGCGTGGCAGCCGTCCAGCGCGGCGGCCCGGGCGTGCTCCGGGAAGCCGGAGTCGTAGCAGATGCCCAGACCCAGCCGCCAGCCGTCCAGCTCCACCGTGCAGCCGGCGGTGCCGCCCGCGAAGACCTCGGGCTCGGTGCCGAACTGGTACTGCTTGTCGTACCGCGCGGCCAGCACCCCGTCCGGGCCGAAGACCAGCGCCGAGATCCGCAGCACACCGGCCTCGTCCCGGGTGGCCGCGCCGACCACGGCGGCGATCGACCCCGCCCGGCAGGCGGCGGCGACCGGGGCCAGCCGGGGGTCGTCGGGCAGCACCGCGTAGCGGGCCGGGTCGCTCGCGATCAGCTCCGGTTCGTACCCGGTGAGGAACTTCTCGGCGAACACCACCACCCGCACCCCGGCGGCCGCCGCCCGCTCGATCAGCGTCGCGGCCTGGGCGACGTTGGCCTCGACGTCGCCGCGCACCACGGCGGCCTGGGCAGCGGCGACCCGCAGGGGTCGGGTGGGCAGCGGGAACGGCCGGCTGGGCTGAGTGGGTGTCATGTGCGCTCAGCCTAGTGTCATGATCGTCCGGCCCACCAGGGCATTACGCGCGGCGGCGCCGCCCGGCGGGCTCCGGAGCGGGCTGCGGGAAGGGCAGCCGGAGCTTGCGGGCCAGCGGTGCCACGGCGGCCGTGGCACCGAACGGCTTGGCCAGCACGAAGAGCGAGGCCAGCACGAAGACCGAGCCCACCCCGAGGCCGAACACGTTGCCGAGGAACCCGCCGCCCAGCATGCTGCCGATCCCGTTCGCCAGGAAGTGGCCGACCAGCGCACCGGGCAGACAGGCCAGCACCAGGCCCAGGTGCAGCCCGAAGACCCGCCGTCCGTCCAGGCCGCTGCGCACCGGCCCGCTCAGCGCGGCCTTCATCACCCGGGCCCGGGCCTCGGCGTCCTCCGGGGCGGTGGGCAGCGAGCGGAGCCGGCGGGCCAGCACCCGGCCGGTGATCACCATGTTGACGATGCAGGCCACCGTCTGCGCGACCGCCATGCCGACCACGATCCAGCGCGCGCCCAGGGTCGCGTAGGCGAGGAAGGAGAGCAGCACGTTGGTGCCCGAGGAGACCACGGTCAGCCAGAACGGGGTGCGCGCGTCGCCCATCGCGTAGAAGCCGCGGGCAAGCGCGTACTGGGCGCAGAAGAACGGGATGCCGATCGCGAAGGCCAGCAGCGTCTCGGAGATCACGGTCAGGCCGATGCCGCTCCTGGCCGCGTGGCCGTAGCCGTAGGCGAGTCCGGAGATCTGGGCGGCGAAGGCGATGAAGAGCACCGTGGCCGGTATCACCATGGCGGCCGAGTTGCGCAGCACGGTGGCCAGGTCCTGGCCGATCTTCGGCAGGTTGCCCTCGGTCGCGGCCTTGGCCATCTGCGGCACGATCGCGGTCACCATCGAGATGGTGATCACGCCCTGCGGGACCACGAAGAGCTGGTAGGCGTTGGAGTAGGAGGCGTTGCCGACGCCGTCCAGGTGGGCCTTGTGGCCGAGCGCGTCGGCCATCGTGGTCAGCGCGGTGATCTCGGTGTAGGCGACCTGGGTGACGATCACCAGCAGCAGCGCCCAGGAGGCCGAGCGCAGCGGCGTCCCCAGGCCGGAGCCGCGCCAGTCGAAGCGCGGGCGGAAGCGGAACTTGGCCGCCTTCAGCGAGGGCAGCATGCCGGCGGCCTGGATCACCACGCCGAGCGTGGTGCCGACGCCGAGCAGCATCGACTGCTGGGCGGTCACCTGGCCGGCCGAGGTGGCGTTGCCGCCGATCGCGATGTACATCCCGAAGACCGCGATCACCACGATGTTGTTCAGCGCCGGGGTCCACATCATCGCGCCGAACTTGCCGCGGGCGTTCAACACCTGCCCGAGCAGGGTGAAGACGCCGTAGAAGAAGATCTCGGGCAGGCAGTACCGGGCGAAGGTGATGGTCAGGTCGCGCTGCGCCCCGGTGTAGTCGGGTGCGTACACGCTGACGATGGCCGGCGCGGCGGCCACCGCCACCACGGTCAGCGCGAGCAGGGCCACGCCGCACAGGGTCAGCAGCCGGTCGGTGTAGGCGACGCCGCCGTCCTTGTGCGTCTTGGCGGCCTTGACCAGCTCGGGCACGAAGACCGAGCTGAGCGCGCCGCCGATCAGCATGGTGAAGACCACGTTCGGCACGGTGTTGCCGATGTTGTACGGGCCGGCCACCTGACCGACGCCGATCGCGAAGGCGATCACGGCGCTGCGGACGAAGCCGAGGGCGCGGGACCCGAGGGTGCCGATCGCCATGATCAGGCCGTTGCGGTTCGCGGTGGCCTGCTCGGAGACCTCCGAGGGCTGCTCCGCCTCGGTCGCCTCGCGCTGCTGCGGCACCGGGGCCGAAGCGGGGGCGGTCGGGTTGTAGTTCTGGATCGAGCGCAGCGAGAGCGACATCGTCGGCGGGTCGTTGAACAGGTGCGGCATGCCGTAGTCGGCGGGCAGCTGGTACGGCTCGGAGACGGCGTACTGGTCGGCGTACTGCTGCGGCTCGCGGTAGTGGCCGGCGTAGTACTGCTGCTCGGCGCCCTGCTGCCCGGGCAACTGCACCTGCTGGGGGTAGCCCTCGGCGGTGCCGTAGGCCTGCTGCTGGTACGGGTCCTGCTGGTAGGGGTTCTGCTGGTAGCCGCCCGGGTCGGGGTAGCCCTCCGGCGAGCCGTAGCCCGGCTGCTGCTGCGGGTAGGCCGGCTGCTCGTAGCCCTGCTGCGGGTAACCGGGCTGCCCGTAGTCGCCCTGGGGGTGGCCCGGCTGCTGGTACGGGTCCTGCTGGTAGGGGTTCTGCGGGTAGCCGCTCGGGTCCGGGTAGCCCTCCGGCTGCCCGTAGGACGCGTACCCCTGCGGGTAGCCCTCGGCCGTGCCGTAGCCCTGCTGCGTCATCCCGGGCTGCGGCGACCCCTGCTGCCCGGCGTCCGGCCGGCCGACGTTCTGCTGACCGGCCTCCTGGTACCCGTCCGGTCCCGGCTGACCCTGCGTCGGTGCCGCCGGGTACGGCTGCGCCGACCCGTACGACTCGGGCGGGCCGTACGAACCGTACGGCTCGCCCGCCGTGTGCGTGGTCATCGGACCCCCGTCGCTCGGTGCCTGGGCAGGTGCTGCTGCGGGGCTGCCGCAGTGCGAGCGCGGTGATCGGTGGTCGGTGTACGGAGCTGACGCATGGGCGCGAGTTCCGGACGACCGGCCGCCGCCGCGCTGTCGTGCTCGGTTCCCCCGAACTGGGCATGGGTATACCCAGCCGAAGCAGTCTGCCCTACCCGGGCACTTACTGGGGAGTCATGTGCCATGTGGTTGATCTCTCCGGTGCGGGGAACCAGCCATTCTCCTGCGGCTCAGTGCCGTTCCGCGAACCCATGATGATCGATTTCCCGCATGATTTGCCCGAATTGGGACATATTTGTCCGAACTGCATCCGGCTTGAGGTGACTCGAAGCAGCCTGTCCGATTACCTCCCGTCCACTCGCGGACCACTCGTGTGAGGTATCTCACGACCCATCAGACGTGCCCGCCTCGAACTCGCCGTCGAAGGCCGGGCCGTACTGGTCCCGGGTGTACCGGTCCCGGCCGTAGCCGTCGCGACCGTAGGGGCGGGTCGGCACCTCGAAGGTCTCGGGGTCGCCCGGCAGCTCCGGGAACGGCACCGCCGGGGCGAGCACGCTCTGCACCCGCGGCCTGGTCCGCCAGTTCACCCGGCGCACGTCCCGGGAGAGCGCGCCCGGCCGCCACAGCTCGACCGCCACCGTGGTCCCGCCGAGCACCGCGCCCGCCAGCAGCCAGCCGGCCAGCACGTCGCTGGGCCAGTGCACCCCGAGCCCGATCCGGGTGAAACCGATCACCAGCGTGCCGAGTGCGGCCAGGGTGCCGAAGACGCCGCGCACGGCCCGGTCGGCCCGCGGCCAGAGCAGTGCCATCAGGGTGGCTGCGGTGATCGCGGAGGCCATCGCGTGGCCGGACGGGAAAGCGGCTCCGGCGGCCTGCGCCACCGGGTCGGGCCAGCTCGGTCTGGCCCGGCCGACCAGGTCCTTCGCCGCCACCTCGACCGCCCAGCCGACCAGCGCCTGGGCGGCGGTCCAGCCGGCCAGGGTGCGGGCGCCGATCGCCCAGAGCCAGGTGGCGGCCACGGCCGACAGGCTGCGCATCACCAGCGGGGCGCCGAGCATGGTGGTGGTCTGGAGTGAGGCGGTCCACGCGGTGTGGTGGCGGGCGAAGTCGTGCAGCGCCGTGGTCCAGCTCCGGTCGAGGTGGGCGAGCGGGCCCCAGCGGCCCTCGACCAGCGCGAGCAGCACCCCGAAGAGTGCGAGGGCGCCGGTGGCGATCGCCGCGTACCGGGGGAGCCCGGTGCGCAGGGCGCGCAGGGGGTCCAGGGCGCGGCGGTCGGGGCTGCTCGTCAGGTGCATGGCTGACACCTTCCCAGGGCGGTGAGTCGATCCGATGGGAGACGCATCGCGATTTGGCATCATTCGCGCGGGCCCGGCCCAGGGGATCGATCGGCGGGGCTCGATCGGCGGGGATCGATCGGTGGGGATCGATCGCGGGCCCCGGAGCGTTGGTGGGTGGTACCGGGATGAGCGGGCGCGGGTGCCGGGATGGGCGGCGGGCCGGGGCGGCGGGCCGACGGCGGCCGTGGTGGTGAGTCGCCGGTGGCTGCCGTGGGAGCCGGCGGCGCTCGAGGCGGGCGCGCAGGGGCGCCCGGTGGCGCTCGGTGGCCGGGTGGTTGCTCGGCGTGCCGAAAAGGGCGCCGGCCGCGCAGGATACTGCATCGCCCGAAGAATCTGAGCGACTTGGGAATGTTGTCCGGATTCTGTTCGTTGGATTGTTACGTGCGAGGCCCCCGGGGTCCCGCATCGAGAGGAGGCGTGCCGCCGCCCCCGGTAGCAGTCGAGTAGCCAGACCAGACCCGGGCATCCACCAGCAAGGGAGCAAGCATGGCCACCCGTGCCGTCGTTCGCGACAGGGCCGACCGGACTCGTACGGCCCGCCCGACCAACCTCGAGGCCGACCGTGACCTGGTCGGCATGTACCTCGACGAGATCGCCAGGACGCCCCTCCTCGATGCCGCCGAGGAGGTCGAGCTGTCGCTGCGCATCGAAGCCGGCGTCTATGCCCAACACCTGCTGGACGAGGCCGACCACGGCACTGCCCTCCCCGAGGGGGCGAGCCGCGAGGAGCTGGAGGTGATAGGCGCCGACGCCGAGCGGGCGAAGGACGTCTTCATCCGCTCCAACCTGCGGCTGGTCGTCGCGGTGGCCCGGCGCTACCCGCGCAGCGGGCTGCCGCTGCTCGACCTGATCCAGGAGGGCAACGCCGGCCTGGTCCGCGCGGTCGAGAAGTTCGACTACGCGAAGGGCTTCAAGTTCTCCACCTACGCGACCTGGTGGATCCGCCAGGCGATCACCAGGTCGATCGCCGACCAGTCCCGGACCATCCGGCTCCCCGTCCACCTGGTCGAGGAACTGGGGCGGATCCGGCGGGTGCAGCGGGAGAAGTCCAAGGAGCTGGGCCGCGAGGCCGAGCCCGCCGAGATCGCCGCCGAGCTGGACACCACCGAGGCACGGATCAAGGACGTGCTCGACTGGGCCCGCGACCCGGTCAGCCTCAACATGGCGGTGGACGACGAGGGCGAGACCCAGTTCGGCGACCTGGTCGAGGACACCGGCGCGGTTTCGCCGGAGGACGCCGTGCTGGTCATGCTCCGCCGGGAGGAGCTGGACGACCTGATCGGCCGGCTGGACGACCGGACCGCGTCCATCATCCGTTCCCGCTACGGGATGGAGGACGGCCGCGAGCGCACCCTGACCGAGGTCGGCAAGCAGCACGGCCTGACCCGGGAGCGGATCCGCCAGATCGAGAAGCACGCGCTCGCCGAACTGAAGAAGATCGCCGGCCATGCCGGCTTCGAGGCCGCCTGAGGCGTCGTCGGTCACGCCAGGTTGCCGGCTCGGAGCCCGGGTCCCGCTCGCGGGGCCCGGGCTTCGGGCTGTCCGGTGGGTGCTGTTCGGGCCGGTGCTTTTCCGGCGGGTGTCGTCCGGCTGGTGCTGGGCAGCGGGGTGGGCGGTCGGGTTTCGCTGGATCAGCGGAGCGTCAACGGGTGTGAACTGCGGGTTGCGGCTCCACAGTTGCCGGATCCCGGTTATTGACGTCGAGTCCCGCACGGGCTGAGATGGATCTCCTGGGCGCATTCATGTCAGGTGCATGACCGGCAGCTTGGCGGCCGGGGTCGGGGAGGGCGGGCGGCGGGATGGGCGGCAGCAGCGGGCCGGTGGTCGCCGGGGAACCGGCGGCCGTCGGCGAGTCGATGGTCCTCGGGGAGTCGATGCTCCTCGGGGAGTCGGCGGTCGGCGGGGATCCGGTCGTCGTCGGCGGGTCGGTGGTCGTCGGGCGGCAGGCCGAACTGCGACTGGCGGGCGAGGCGTTGCGGACCGGCGGCGCGGTGCTGCTGAGCGGCGCCGGCGGCAGCGGGCTCAGCACGCTGGCGGATGCCCTCGCCGCGGAGTCGGCGGCGCAGGGCACGACCGTGCTGCGCTGCCGCCCGGCGGCCGGCGAAGCCGAACTGCGCTACGCCGGGCTCACCGACCTGCTGGCCGGCCTGCCCGGCGGGTACCTGGACGAACTGCTCGCCCGACTCCCGCTGCCCGGACGGGTTGCGCTGAGCCGGGCCCTGCTGCGGACGGGCGGCCCTGGGTGCGCGGTGGACCGGGCGGCCCTGGGGCGCGGACTGGTCGAACTGCTGGGGGCGGTGGGCGCGGGGCGGGGGTTGCTCCTGGTGCTGGACGGGGTGCAGTGGCTGGACGAGCCGAGTGCGGCGGCGCTCGGGTTCGCGTTGCGGCGGGTGACCGGGGCGGCGGGCGGCGTGCGACTGCTGGCCACCGCGCGGGACGCGGTGCGGGAACCGGTGACCCGGTGGTGGGAGCTGTGCCCGCCCGGCACCGCGGAGATCCGGCTGCCGCCACTGCCCGCGACGGCGATCGCCGACCTGCTGGCCCGCGAACTCGGCGGCCCGCTGCCGGCGGCCCTGCTGCGTGACGTCCGGCGGGTGGCGGGCGGCAACCCCGGGCACGCGCTCGCCCTCGCCCGGGCCGGGTTCCGCTGCGGGCTCGCCGGGCCGGAGGGCGTGCCGGGCGAACTGCGCGCCGAGGTGCTCGCGGAGATCCGCCCGTGGGGGCCGGCGACCCGGCGACTGCTGGTCCGGGCAGCCGTCGTGGCCCGGCCGACGGTGGCGCTGCTGCGGGCCGCCACCGGGAGCGACCCGCTGCCGCTGCTGGACGGACCGCTGGACGCCGGACTGCTGACCCTGGTCGACGCCGCCCGGCCCGGCCGGGTCCTGCCGGCCGCAGCCGAACCCCGGGCCGGCGAGCTGCGGTTCGTTGCGCCGCTGGTGCGGGCGGTCCTGCTGGCCGAGGCGACGCCGGCCGAACTCGCCGGGTACCGCGCCGAGTCGGCCGCCGTGACCGCGGATCCGGTGGAACGGGCGGAACTCGCGGCGCTGGCCCTGCAGCCGCCGGTGGACGCCCTCCCGCCGGCCCTCGCGGCCCGCCTGGCCCGCGGCCGGGACGAGCCGGAGGCCGCCTACCGGCTCGCGCTGCTGGCGCTGCGGCAGGGCGCGGTCCGCGAGGACCCGGCCGCCGCCGAGCCGCTCGGCTACCCGACGCGCCTGGTGGAGGCGGCCGACCACGCCGCGGCGGCGGAGCGGCGACCGGAGGCGCGGGCGCTGGCGCTGCAGGTGCTGGCGGTCACCGCGCCGACCTCGCCGGCGGGTGCGGTGCTCCGGGCGCGGGCACGAGGGGTGCTGGTGCGGGTGCTGGGGCCGGCCGCGGCGGGGGTGGGCGCGGTGCTGGCCGACGGGCTGGCGGAACTGGGGGAACTGCGGGACGGGCGGGGGGAGGGGCGTGGGGAGGGGCGTGGGGTGTTGCCGGCCGCTGCGGAGGCGGTTGTTGCTGAGCCGGCTGCCGCTGAGCCGGCTGCCGCTGAGCCGGCTGCCGCTGAGCCGGCTGCCGCTGAGTCGGTCGCTGCTGAGTCGGCCGCCGCGGAGGCGGAGCTGTTGCGCTGGGCGGCCTGCCGCCAGTTGCTCACCGCGAGCCCGCGGGACGCGGTCGACGCCGCCCGCGCGGCCCGCACCGCGGCGGCCGGACCGGAGGCGGTCGCCCGCCAGCTGGCCGTCCTCGCGCTGCTGGGCGAGGCGCACGCCGCCGCCGGGGAACCGCGGGCCGCCCGCGTGGCGCTGGCGCAGTCCCGGGCGCTGCTCGGCAAGGTGCGGCCGCCCGCCCGACGCACCGAGCTCCGGTTGGCCCTGCTCGACGCGGAACTCGCGCTGGACGACCCGGGCGCCCTCCGTGCCGCACTGGCCAGCGTGCTCGATGCCCACCCCGGCCTCGAACCCTGCCCCGACCCGGGGTTCCCCGCCGTGCTCGCCCCCTCCTTCGTCCTCACCGCGATGGCAGCCCCCGACCCGGTGTTCCCCGCGGGCCCGCACCCGGCCGTGCTCGCCCGGGTCTGCGCTGCCCAGGCCCAACTCGGCGACGCCGGCTGCGCCATGGCCACCGCCGCCCTGCTCCGCGAGACGCTGGCCGCGCTGGGCGAACCGGTGAGCGTGCCGGCCGCCGACCGCGGTGCCCAGCCGCACTCCAACCCGTCCGCACTCCAGGCGATCGCGCTGGCCGAGCTGGTGGGCGGCAGCGCCGTACGGGCCGGGGAGGTCGCGTTGCGGGCCGCGGTGGGCTGGGCGGCGGTCGGGGACAGCCGGCACCGGGCGCAGGCGCTCGGGGTACTCGGTGAGTCCGGCCTGCTCCGCGGGGAGGCGGTCACGGTCGCGGCGGCGGTGGAGGCGCTGCAGGAGGCCCGGCGGCTGACCGCAGCCCTGGGGCACGCCGACCCGGGCGCGGTGCGCCGCCTCGCCCTGCTCGCCGAGGGGCTGGTAGCCCTGGGCGAACACGCGGCCGCCGCACAGGTGCTCGACGAGGGCCAGGCCCTGTTGCGCCCGTGGGAGGGGTTCGGGGCTGGGTGGGAGGTGGGAGCGGGGCGGTGGGATGCGGAGGTCGGTGGGAGGGACGCGGAGGTCGGCTTGCGGGCTGCGGAGGTTGGGCGTTCGGCGCAGGTGGACCTTGACTGCGCCGAGCCGGGCGGTCGGTGGGACGTGTCCGGCGCTGGGGGCGACGCAAGGGCGGGTCGGTGGGATATGCCTGGTCCCGGGTGTGACGCGAGCGCCGGCCGCTGGGAAGCGACGGCCGGCTGCTCGGCTCGGGCGGCGCTCGAGCGCGCCGCCGGGCTGGCCCAGGCGGGCCTCGGTGATGGGCGGGAGGCGGTGGACCGGTTGCGCGCGGCCGCGGACCAGCTGCGGGCCGCGGGGCTGCCCCTGGAACTGGCCCGCACGTTGGTCGCCCTCGGTTCGGTGGAGCGCCGGCTGCGCCATCGCCCCGGCGCCCGGGCGGCGCTGCTGGAGGCGCGGCAACTCTGCGCCGACCATGCGGCCCGGCCGCTGCACGCCAGGGTGGAGCGCGAGTTGGCCCGGCTGGACCAGGCCGTCGCCGTCCCCGGTGCGGACGGTGGGCTGTTGACGGCCAGTGAGCAACGGATGGCCGGGCTCGCCGCCGACGGCGCCACCAACCGCGAGGTGGCGGCCGCCCTCTTCGTCAGCGTCAAGACGGTCGAGGGCACCCTCTCCCGCGTCTACCGCAAGCTCGGCGTCCGCTCCCGCGCCGGCCTGGCCCGCGCCCTCGCCGCCGAGTCCTGACCCCGAGACGCCCGCCGGCCCGACCCGTGGCGAGCTGCACCCGCGCGGCGCACAGGCCTCTACCGCCTGAGGGAGCCTCGGCCGGCACGAACACCGCCGGGGCAGGCGGCGGGATCCCGCGGGAGTAACTGCAGAGCCGAGCCCTCTCCTTCGGATCTCGTCGGATCAGCGCCCGGCCGGGCGTGCTCGCCACCACTCGGCCGGAGTCCGGCGTCGTCTGTGCGGCAGGACCCGAACGGGCAGCCCCGGCGTCGCCATGGGTGCACGGCCCCGCCGTTGTCGCTGTAGCGCCGTGACATCTCATGACACCCGCGCGATACATGGACCGCAGGGGATACCCCTCTTTTGACGGTGGATCGACAAACCTAGCGTGGAGCCATCAACTCCCCAACCCAGGGCACCGGTTCGCCGCACCTCCGGCGGGCCGCTGCTCTCGGCTGATCGCTCCGGCCCCAGGAGGACCATCCGTGAAGCCCCGCATTCGGCCCGTCATCGGGCTGCTCGCCGCAACCGCGCCGCTCCTCGCGCTGACCGTCACCCCCGCCGTCGCGCAGCCTGCCACGGCTGGCGCCGCCCACGTGTCCGCCGCGTTGCGCGGGGACGTGCTGCCGGCGGTGGGCCACTCCGTCCGGACCGGCCAGGTCGCCACCGACCAGCGGATAACCGTGGCGGTCAGCCTCGCGCAGCGGGACACCGCGGGGTTGGACGCCTTCCTCGCCCGGGTGACCGACCCCCAGTCTCCCGACTACCAGCACTACCTGACGGTGGACCAGTTCGCCCAGCGCTTCGGGGCCGCCCCGGAGACCGTCAGCAAGGTCTCCGACTACCTGCGGAGCCAGGGCCTGCAGGTCGGCGCGGTGACCGCCAACCGGCTCACCGTCCAGGCCACCGGCACCGCGGCCCAGGTGCAGAAGGCGTTCGGCACCAGCCTGGCCACCTACCGCGACGGTCATGACGGCCGCACCTTCTTCGCCAACACCAGTGCGCCGGTGCTGCCCGCCGACATCGCCTCCGTGGTGACCGACGTGTCGGGCCTCAACAACTACGCGAAGTACACCCACTTCAGCAGCAGGGCCGCCACGCCGGACGCCGCCTCGCCGGACGCCGCGGCCAAGGCACCAACCGGGCTGAACCCGACCACCGCGCGCGCCGCGTACAACCTCACCTCCTCGATCAACGCCGGTTACACCGGCAAGGGGTCGACCGTCGCGCTGCTGGAGTTCTCCGCCTTCCAGCAGTCGAACATCGCCACCTACGACAACTACTTCAAGCTGAAGCCCAGCACCCCGACCGTGGTCAACGCCGGTGGCGGCACCAGCGACCTGTCCGGCCAGGACGAGGTCGAGCTGGACATCGAGGTCGTCCAGGCGCTGGCCCCCGGGGCGACGATCAAGGTCTACGAGGCGCCGAACAGCGACGCCGGTGAGACCGCGGTCTACGCCCAGCTGGTCAGCGACGACGTCCCGGTGGTCTCGATCAGCTGGGGCACCTACGAGGCCGGTGAGACGCCCAGCAACCGGGTGGCCGTGGACGCCGACCTCAAGGAGGCCGCCGCGCAGGGCCAGTCGGTCTACGCGGCCTCCGGCGACAGCGGGTCGGACGACGCCGGCAACGGCGGCACCTCGGTCGACTTCCCCGCGGCCGACCCGTACGTCACCGGCACGGGCGGCACCACGCTGAAGACCGGCTCGGGCGGCACCTGGAGCAGCGAGGCCGCGTGGTCCGGGTCCGGCGGCGGGGTCTCCTCGTACTTCGACACCCCGAGCTACCAGAGCCCGGTGAACCACGGCACCTACCGGACGGTGCCGGACGTCGCCGCGGCGGCCGACCCGGCCACCGGCTGGGCGATCTACACCCAGGGCTCCTGGGCCGAGATCGGCGGGACCAGCGCGGCGGCGCCGAACTGGGCGGCCTTCACCGCGGTCTATGACAGCGAGGCCAAGGCCAAGGGCAAGCCCTCCTTCGGATTCGCGAACAGCAGGATCTACTCGCTGGCGGAGTCCAGCGCGTACAACTCGGCCTTCCACGACGTGAAGACCGGCAACAACGGGGCCTACAAGGCGGGCACCGGCTACGACGAGGTGACCGGCTGGGGCTCCTACAACGGGGGCAACTTCCTCAAGGCCGAGCTGGGCTGACCCGAGCCGGGCCCGCGGAACGGGCCCGCGGAACGGGCCCGCGGAACGGGCACGGCGACAGCAGGACCACCGGGCCGCCCAGCGGCGGGTGGGTGACGTCGGGAGTCGGGCAGCGGCCCGGCTCCCGACGTCGTGACAGGCCATACGCTTGACGGGAGGCAGCAGCACAGCGGAGGCGGACGGACGATGGCGGGACAGGACGAACGGGACGGTCGGGACGGTCGGGACGGTCGGCAGGGCCAGGAGCAGTCGGCATCGGCCGCTGCCGCGCGGCCCGGAGGGACCGGCACGGGGAAGCCGGGCCCGTCGGCTGCGGCCAAGCTGGTCTTCACGGACCCGCTGAGCCGGCAGACCGCGGACGACACCGACTCCGGCTGGGGTGAGTCCGCGAGCGGACGCGGGCTGGACTGGTACCTGAGCCAGCGGCCGCCGCACCACGGCGGCTGAGCACCGAGCCGGGCAGTGCCCGGTCAGCGCCCGGTCAGTGCCCGGGCCCGCACTGCGGGGCCCCGACCGGTGCCGCGGCCGGGCCCGACAGCGCTGCCGGAGCGACCGGGCCGGCCGGCGCGGGGTGCAGCGGCCCGGCGGCCAGTGCCGCG
>NZ_JBNQTI010000163.1:0-20701 GCF_050325825.1 Kitasatospora sp. LaBMicrA B282 | reverse complement strand
GGGGGGGGGGGGGGGGGGGGGGGGGGGGGGGGGAAGCACCTTCTTCCCCCCCCCCCCCCACGCCTTCGCGGGTCAGCGGCTGATCCTCGCTCAGCCGCTGATGCTCGTCGCGCCGGTCTCGATGTGCCCGGTGACCCGGCGGCTCCAGGAGGAGTCGCTGTCCACGGTGACCGTGAAGTCGTACCAACCGTTGCAGATCGCCGCCTGGTTGAAGAAGTCCGTGGCGGTGGCACCCGGAGCGACCTGGTAGGTCCAGCTGCCGCTGCGGTAGTTGGTCGAGGTCACGGTGAAGGTGACCGTGCTGCTCCCGCTGTTGGTCATGGTGAACCAGAGCGCCTGCTGCCCGGTGTCCGGGGCCGGGGCGTAGGAGGTGGTCGCCTCGGCGGTCCTGCCCGCGGCGGTGGCGTCCCCGGCGAAGCGGCGCAGGAAGCGGTTGGGGCCGACGACCGTCAGGTCGTACTGCCCGTTGCCGTAGTTGGCGCCGATGTTGAAGTAGTCGCTGGTGCTGCCGTCGGTGCCGGCCGCGGCGTTGTAGGGCGCGACGGTGTACTGCCACGGGCCGCCGGTGCGGTGCGCGTTGGCGTAGATCGAGTAGTGCGCCCAGGCGGTGGCCTGCGGGCCCTGGTTGGCCATCTCCACCCAGAGCAGGATCTGGTTGTTGGCGTCGTACTCGAGCTTGGAGACCCAGGCGTTGGGCTGGTAGGGCAGCGCGCGGGCGGGCTTGGTGCCGGCCTCCTGGGTGGGCATCGCATTGGTGCCCGGGCTCGGGTTGATCTGCAGGTTGGCGGTGGCCTGGCTGATCGTCGCACTGGTGTCGGGCAGCGTGGGCAGCCCGAAGACCGGGTTGGTGAAGTCGAAGGCACCGGTCAGGTCGCCGCAGACCTGGCGGCGCCAGGCGCTGATGTTCGGGCAGACGGCCGGGGTGCCGAGCGCCGCCGTCCAGGTCTCCAGGAACCGGATCACGCTGGTGTGGTCGTAGACCTGGGAGTCGACCCAGCCGCCACGGGTCCACGGCGAGGCGATGATCATCGGGACCCGGAAGCCCAGGCCGATGTTGGTGCCGTTGTAGAACTCCCCGGCGGTGCCGGCCGGGGCCACCGGCGGCGGCACGTGGTCGAAGAAGCCGTCGTTCTCGTCGTAGTTGAGGAACAGCACGGTGGAGTCGAAGGTGTCCTGGTTGGCGGCCAGCGCCTGCAGCACCAGGTTGACGAAGTGCGCGCCGTTCTCCGGCGGACCGTCCGGGTGCTCGGAGAAGAGCTGGTTGGCGACCACCCAGGAGACCTGCGGCAGGGTGCCGTTGACCGCGTCGGCCCGGATCGCGGCCGCGATGTCGTCCGGGGTCGACCCGGTGCTCGGCACCGAGGCCATGCCGCGCTGCGCCAGCGGGCTGCCGCTCGCGGCGCCGGTGAACTGGGTGAAGTAGGCGAGCGCGTTGTCACCGAAGTTGTCGGAGGCGTTCTGGTAGACCTTCCAGCTCACCCCGGCGTTCTGCAGCGCCTCCGCGTAGGTCTGCCAGTGCAGCCCGCTCTCGTCGCCGCCGTCGTAGGCCGGGCCGCCCGCGGTGGCGCCCGGGTCGATCGTGCCGGACCACAGGTAGGTGCGGTTCGGGCCGGTGGCCGACAGGATCGAGCAGTGGTACGCGTCGCAGATGGTGTAGGCGTCGGCCAGCGCGTAGTGGAACGGGATGTCCGACCGGTTCATGAAGCCCATGGTGCGGTTGGAGCCCTTGGCGCTGATCCAGTCGTTCATCGCGCCGTTGTTCCACGCCCCGTGCTGGGTGCCCCAGGAGTGGTCGAGCGAGCCGTCGCACTGCGCCAGCTGCTCCTTGCTGACGCCCCACCACCAGGTGCTGGTGGCGCTCAGCTGCCAGGGGTACTGCCGGCCGCTGCCGTCGGGCTGGTTGAAGACGCTGTTGCCGTCCGGGAGCTGGATGGCGGTGCGGTCGCCGAACCCGCGCACGCCCTTGAGCGTGCCGAAGTAGTGGTCGAAGCTCCGGTTCTCCTGCATCAGCACCACGACGTGCTTCACGTCGGTGATGGTCCCGCTGGGAGCGGTGGCGGCAGCCGCCCGCGGCGCTCCGCCGGGCAGTGCGTCCAGACCCACGGCGGCGCCGAGTGCGGCGGCCGAGCCGAGGAAGGTGCGACGGGTCACAGGGGACACCGAAGGCCTCCTACGCGTTAAGTAAGGTGTACAACTTTGGCCAGATGAGCCATGGAGGACTGTTCGGGTCAGAGGTTGCGACTGGCGGGTAACCGCGTGTCGGAGAGATGAAACCGAGCGGACGACTGGCCGTCAAGATGTTCGACCGCAGAGGGTCCGAGCTGCCCGAACCGATGATGGGACGATCACCACTTCTGCTTGATCGCTGTCACTCCTGCACGCGATGATGCGCGTCTCATGAAAGGGGGAGCGGGGCCGCCCACCGTCTCGCGGTCGCCGTGTCGAGCCGTCATCAGCAGCAGCACCACCCAAGTCAGCACCACCGAAGTCAGCACCACCCAAGTCAGCACCACTGAAGATCCGTCCCTCGTCCAACCCGCGGGCCCCGGCCCGGGCTCGGACGAGCGCCCTCGCCCCGCCCGGCGTTCCGTCACCGTGCGGTCCCTGCTCGCCGGCCTGCGGGCCGCGGTCACCGCACCCCGCCTGCTGCTCGTCCTGATCGCGGCGGCCGCGGCGACCGCCTACGCCTGGCAGGTCGACAACGACGGACTGGAGGCCTACTACGCGGCCGGCGTGCGCAGCATGGCCACCGACTGGCACGCCTTCCTCTACGACGCCTTCGACCCGAGCGCCACCACCACCCTCGACAAGCTGCCCGGCGCCTTCTGGCTCCAGGCCCTGTCCGTGCGGGTGTTCGGGTACTCGGTGCGGGCGATGGTGCTGCCGCAGCTCGTGGAGAGCGTGCTGACCGTCCTGGCGCTGTACCGCGCCGTGCGGCGCACCGGCGGCACGACCGCCGCGCTGATCGCCGCCGCGGTGCTGGCAGCCAGCCCGGTGACCATCGCCTCCACCCGCGGGGACCTGGCCGAGCCGCTCTACCTGCTCGGCCTGGTGCTCGCCGCGGACGCCGTGCAGCGCGCGGTGCTGACCCGGCGTCGGCGCTGCCTGCTGGTCGCGGCGGGCTGGGTCGCCCTCGCCTTCCAGGCGAAGATGACGGAGGCCTGGCTGGTGCTGCCCTCCCTCGCCGTGGCGCTCGTCGCCGGGGCACCGGCGCACCGGCTGCGGGCGGGGCTGCGCGCGGGAGCGCTGGCGCTCGCCGCCACCGGGCTGTCGCTGGTCTGGGTCTGCTTCTTCGCCCTCACCCCGGCGGCCGAGCGCCCGGTGGTGGACGGCAGTGCGCACAACTCGATCTTCGAGCAGGTCTTCGACTACAATGCCGGCGCCCGGATCGGCCACCACACCGCGTTCGGCCTGCCGCCGCTGGCCCCGCCGAGCCCGCAGGCGCTGGCGGCCGCCGCCCGGCTGGCGGCGGCCTCCCACGGCGACGGCCGGCTGCCGCCCGCCGTCGCCTCCCACGCCTCCTGGGACCGTCTCCTCCTCGGCGTGCTGGCCCCCGACTGCGGCTGGCTGCTACCACTGGCGCTCGCCTCCGCGGTCCTGCTGCTGCTCCTGCGCCGCCGGGCCGGCCCCGGCGACCGGCTGCGGACGGCGACCCTGCTCTGGTCGACCTGGCTGCTGCTCTACGGCGGCGTGTTCAGCGCCGCCTACCTGGTCCACGACTACTACCTGGCGACGCTGGTCCCCGCGATCGCGGCGCTGACCGGCCTGGGCCTGACCGCGCTCTGGCGCCTGGCCGTACGGGCGGGCACGGGCGGGCCCACCCGGGCGGCGCGCGCCGCCCGGTACGGCCTGCCGGCCGTGCTGCTGCTCCAGACGGCGTGGACCGCGCTGCTCCTGGGCGACCAGGGCCCGGTGCCGGCCTGGGGCGTGCTGCTGATCGGCGCGGGTGCTGCGGCCGGGTGCGCGGCGGCGGCGTGGCGGGCGGCGGCGACGGACGCGCCCACGCTCTCGGCCGTGCCGCTCACCACGCCGGTGCGAACCCGCCGTCGGGTGCTCCTGGTGCCCGCCGCGTTGCTGACCTGTGCGGTGCTGGGCGTCGGGCCGCTCTCGGCGAGCGGCTGGCTGCTGAGCCGCTCGGGCGGCCCGTTCGACACCCCCTTCGCGGGCACCGGCACCATGGCGCGGCTGAGCCCGGCCGCCGACGCGGCCCTGCGCGAGGGCGCCGGCGACAGCTACGGCGGTGCGGTGCTCCCGGAGGTCACGCCGCCGTCCTGGTCACGGCTGGTCAAGTCCGGGGCGGCCATGCAGCGACGGCTGCAGGCGCACGGCGGCACCCTGCTGGTCTTCCAGGCGCCGGAGGCCTCGCCCTTCGTGATGGGCGGGGTGACCTCGATCGAGCCGGTCGGCGGGTTCACCGGCAACCTGCCGTACCCGTCCGTCGAGCAGCTGCGGCAGCTGATCCTCAGCGGCAAGGCCCCGCTGGCCCTGATGCCCGGGGACGAGGCCCTGGCGGCGACCGACCCGCGCGTGCAGCTGGTCAAGTCGCTGTGCACACCGGACCGGGAGGCGGCCGCCACCGCCGGGGCCGTGCTCTACGCGTGCCAGGAGGCCGGCTGACCCAGGGCGGGGGTGGGCCGGGCTGCCGCCGAGACTCCGTACGGGTGGCTGCGCCCGACACACGGCAACGGTGATTCATCATCAGATCGGCTCGGATTTGGATGGCGCCAGCCCACTGCACCTCCCCGGCCCGTCCCCGTCCCCGGCCCGGGCCCGTCCCACCGGAGCGCCATGTCCCACCTCACCACCCGCAGGCCCACCCCGATCGCCGGCCCCGGCACCCGCTCGCTGGTCCTCGCTGCCGGGGCCGCCACCGCCGTCGCGGCGCTCGCCGTGATCGGCGGTGTCGCCCTGGTCGACCGCGCCGCCCCGGACAGCGACGCCGAGCCGGCCGCGGCCGCCCACGCCCAGGTCGCCGCGGTGATCAGGCCCGACGGCAGCGTGATCCGTGCGCACGGTCTGGAGTCCGTCACCAAGGCCGGCCCCGGCCGCTACTGCCTCAAGCTGCAGCAGATCCCCGGGCTGCGGCTGACCGACACCGTCCCCGTCGTCAGCCCCTACGGTGCCGTCACCCACCCCGACACCGCTGCGCTCGCCTCCACCGACCCCACCCCCACCTGCGACGCCGCCCCCGACACCATCACCGTCTACACCGGCACCGCCGACCGGCCGGAGCGCGACGCCGCCTTCTCGCTCCTCATCCCCTGACCCGACCCTGCGATCTGGGGCTGAGTGGTTCAGCGGCGGCGGGCCAGGAAGAGGTCGCTGACCTGCAGCATGTCGATGCCGCCGCCGTGGGCGTCGAGCAGCCGGGCGGTGTCGGTCAGCACCTGGTCGCGCTGCTCGGCGGGCAGCGTGCGGTAGGCGGAGACCGAGGCGAGCAGGCCCAGGTAGCGGTCGCTGCCGTAGCGGACCCGCTGCCGGAAGCGGTGGCTGCGCAGGTCGGTGAACCGGCCGTCCCGGCGGCACTCGGGCTCCGGCCAGAACGGCTCGTTCGCGCCGCCGACCGGGTCGCCGTCGAACACGGCGGCGAGCTGGCCGTGCGGCGAGCTGGCGATGCCGTGGCGACGGTCCAGCTCGGCGAGTTCGCGGTGCAGGTCGGCGTCGATGACGCCGTGCGGGTTCCAGAACAGGGCGAGGGTGCCGCCGGGTTCGAGGGCGGCGTGGACCAGGTCCCAGCGGCGCTGCGGGTCGATCCAGTGCCAGCAGGTCGCGGCGTAGAGCAGCCCGAACCGCCGGCCCCGCGACTCCCACGCCTCGAAGTCGGCGACCTCGACGTCCACCTGCGGGAACGCTGCGGTGTTGCGCCGCAGCACCTCGGCCATCCGCGGATCGGGCTCGACACAGGTGAGCCGGATCCCGTGCGCGGCGAACGGCACGGTGGCCTTGCCGGTCCCCGCCCCGATCTCGAGGGCCGCGCCGACCCCCAGGTCGGCGTGCGCCAGCACCTCCGTGACCAGCGCGTCCGCGTACCCCGGTCGGGCCGCGTCGTACACCTCGGCCACCTCGCCGAACACCTGGCTGGGCCAGGTGTCGGCACGCTCCGTGTCGGTCACGGGTACCCCTCCATCCCTCGATCACTCGCTCGACAGGCGGTCACCGTACCGATCGGGTGGCGGGCGAACCATCGATTTACCGCCCGTCCGCGGCGGACCTCGCCGAGCTCCGCGGGCGCGTCGGAGGCGGCACCGGTCAGGGCCACCAGGAGACGATGCGGGCCCGGTCGCCGTCGAGGTCGGAGACGAGGTGGGCGACCCAGCGGCGGCCCGTGCCGTCGGCGGCGGGGTGGGCGTGGTCGAACTCGTCGCCGTAGTCGAGGCCGTCCGCCAGCCGGGCGAGGAACATCGTGACCGGACCCCGGCGCCCGTCACGGGTCTGCGCCGTGCAGGGGAGCCCGCTCAGCTCGGCCAGTCCGCGCGCCACGTCACGCCGGTGCAGCACCGCGGGCACGCTGCGCACCTCGCCGCCGAGCGTCACGGTGAGGGTGAGCGGCTCGGGGGTGGCGGCGGCGTAGCAGGGGCACATGTCGTCCCGCCACGGCCCCCCGTCCGACAGCTCGGGCCGGCCCCGGTGCCACATGCCGGCCACACAGGTGCGTTGGGTGTGGCACGCACAGTCGGGACAGTCCGCCGGCTCGGGCCACTCGGGCCACTCGGGCGGCTCGGTAGCCGGCTGCTGGTCGTCCTGGGCAGGCATGGTGCCCTCCTCGTCGGGGTCGAACTCGTCGGGGTCGAAGTCGTATCCTCCGCTCCGCGAGCCGCCCTCACCACCCGTTTGGAACTCGCGGTGGTCGTGTGGGCGGCTACGGTGCTGGTCATGTCTGGTGACCTGCAGGACGGTGGCTCATGCGTGGGATCCCTCGTGGCGGACGGGTGGTTGGCGGATCCCGGGTTCCTGGTGAACGGGGATCCGGGGCGAGTGGTGCGACTGTTGGCTGCGGCCTCGGGCCCCGGGGCACGGTTGGGGGCGGCGGTGTACCGGGCGTCGGCACATCTGCATCGTGACGCCGGCGCGGGGGAGCGGCGGCAGTTGCTGGCCCTGGATGCGGCCCGGTACGGGGATCCGGCGCTTTCGGCGCGGATCTCTGCGGTACCGGTGGAAGGCGAACCCGCCGCCGAGTGGCACGTTCGATGGGCCACCGGTTCATCGGTCGACCCTCGGTTCCGTTTCACCCTGACCGAGGGAGGGCTGTGGGGGGCGGCGACGGTGGTCCTCGGCGGCCGTTCCTGCGTCGTCGCAGGCGGTGACGACGGGATGGTGCGGGTGTGGGACCTGACCACCGGAGAGCCGCTCGAACGGGCCCTCAGCGGACACGTCGGCGCGGTGTACTCGGTGGCGACGGCGGTGCTCGACGGCCGACCTCATGCTGTCACCGGCGGCGACGACGGCACCGTGCGGGTGTGGGACCTGACCACCGGAGAGCAGGTGAGCCGGCTCCTGACCGGCCACGACGGCGGTGTGGAGTCGGTGGTGACGGCGGTGGTCGACAACCGCGGGCACGCCGTCACCGTCGGCATGGACGGGACGGTGCGACTGTGGGACCTGACCACGGGTCGCCGGGTCGCCGGGTTCCTCACCGGCCGCAACGACAAGGCGCGTGCGGTGGCGACGGCGGTGGTCGACGGCCGGCCTCATGTTGCCACCGGCGGTCTGGACGGGACGGTGCTGGTGTGCGACCTGACCACGGGCGAGCGGGTGAGCCGGCTCGAGACCGACCGCGATGACGCGGTTGCGATGGTGTCCACGGTGGTGGTCGACGGCCGACCCTGTGCTGTCCTCGGCAGTGCCGGTGACGCGGTGCGGGTGCGGGACTTGATCACGGGTCAGCAGGTCGGCCCGCCGCTGAACGGGCATGACGAGGGGGTGTGGACGCTCGCGACGGGGGTGGTCGGCGACCGGCCCCACGCGATGACGGGCGGTTTGGACGGGACGGTGCTGGTGTGGGACCTGACCACCGGCGAGCCGGTCGGCCGTCCCCTCACCGGAGGCCACGACGGGGAAGTGCGGGTGGTGGCGGCGCCGGTGATCGACGGCCGCATGCACGCCCTCCTGCGCGACGAGGACGGGACGGTCCGGGTGTGGGACCTGACGGTCGAGGAGCAGCTCGGCGATCCCCGCACCGGCCACGGCGGAGGGGTGGACGCGGTGGCGACGGCGGTGGTCGACGGCCGCGCGTGCGCCGTCACCGGCAGTTCCGGCTGGGAGCAGTCGGTTCGGGCCTGGGACCTGGCCACCGGGCAGCGGGTCGGCGAGCCCATCGTCAGGCACTGGGGCGGGGTCCGGGAGGTGTCCACGGTGGTGGTCGACGGCCGCGCGTGCGCCGTCACCGGTAGCTACCACGGCACGGTGCGGGTGTGGGACCTGGCCACCGGTCAGCAGATGCGCGAGTCCCTCACCCGTGGCACCGGCAAGGTGAGCGCGGTGGCGACGGCGGTCCTGGACGGCCGTCCCGTTGCGCTGACCGGAGACGAGGACGGCAGGGTGCTGGTGTGGGACCTGACGACAGGTGAAGGTACCGGTCGGTTCCTCACCGGTCCCGGCAGGCCGGTGGGCGCGGTGGCGACCAGCGTGGTCGACGGTCGTTCGTGCGCCGTCACCAGCACCGACGACGGCAGGCTGCTGGTGTGGGACCTGACCACGGGTGAGCAGGTCAGCGAGTTCCTGCACGGGCACCGGGGCAGGGTGTGCGCGGTGGCGACGGTGCTGGTCGAAGGCCGTCCTTTCGCCGTCACCGGCGGTGGCCGCGGCGGTGACCACCTCTGCGACGGCGGGGCGCGGGTGTGGGACCTGAGCACGGGTGAGCAGGTTCACCCGCCCCTGCCCGAGGGCCACCAGAAGATGGTGGCGGCGGTGGCTACGGTGGTGCTGGGCGGTCGCCCCCATGCCGTGACCGGCAGCTACGACGGCAGGGTGCGAGTGTGGGACCTGATCACCGGAGAGCAGGCCGGCCGACCCTTGGTGTTCCCGTCGCCGATCGGGGCTCTGGTCATGGCACCGGATGGCCGACTGGTGGTCGCCTTCGGCCACGAGATCGCAGTGCTGACCCGCTGTTGACCGAGCGTCGACGGGGACGGGTGCCGGTGATCAGGGCGGTGGGGCCGGAGGTGGCGGTGGCGAGCAGACCGGCAGCGGTGTCACGTCGAGCAGCGCGCGCCGCAGCCTCACGCCGGGTCAGCCGGGTCAGCCGGCTCGGTCGACCACGCCGGCTCCGCCGCCAGCTTCGCGGCGATCCGGTCGTGGAAGCTCGTGCGCCCGAGCGCCTGCTCGATGTCGCGGACCACCCGGGAGAGCGGGTAGGGGAGTTCCGCCTCGAGCTCGACGAGGGCCGCCTCGGTGGCCCGCCACTCCGCCGCCAGGCGGCCGATCACGCTGCGGGCCTGGTCGGTGAGGGTGACCTTCTTGGTGCGGGCGTCGTCGCCCGGCACCGTCTGCACCCAGCCGGCCTTGCGCATGGCCGCGACCTTCTGGCTGAGCGCCGAGTGGGTGCGCTGGACCGACTCGGCCAGTTCGGTGATGGTCATCGGGCCGCGGGCGTGCAGCCGCAGCAGTTCCAGGATGAAGCTCGGCTTGAGCCCCTCGATCCGGTGCTCGGTGTAGAGGCGTCCGATGTCGTCGTCCATGGCGCTCTGGAGCAGCCGCAGCGGCCGCCAGAGGCTCTCCTGCGAGGGGTCGGGTGCGGGTGCGTCAGCCATGGGGCGAATCGTAACAGCACTTATACAAATGCTCGGAAAGATGGCCGGGGCACCCGTGGTGCCCCGGCCGTCCGGGCAGCGCCCGGCCCTACCGCGTGACGCCGAGCGTCACACCGAGACCTGCGCGCCCATGATCACGCAACGGTCGCTCGGCAGCCCGAAGTACGAGACCGGGCTGCTCGCGTTGTTGGCGAGCGTCAGGAAGAGGCGCTTGCGCCAGCTCCGCATGCCCGGTGCGGTGGTCCGGATGATCGTCATCCGGGAGAGGAAGTAGGAGACCTCGTCCACCTCCAGCCCGTGGATCTGGCCCGCGTCCGGGTGCTGCGAGGCGAGCCGCAGCAGCTGCGGGATGTTCGGCTCGTCCATGAAGCCGAAGCGCCCGGTGAGGTGGGTGATGCCGTCGTCGCTGTGGCCGAGGTCGTCGAAGACGCAGCGGTCCTCCTCGGCGATGTGCGGCACCCGCTCGGTGATGACCGAGAGGATGATGACGTTCTTGTGCAGCGTGTGGTTGTGCTCCACGTTGGCGCGCAGCGCCAGCGGCGTGGTCTCGATGTTCGCGTTGAGGAACACCGCGGTGCCGTCCACCCGGTGCACCGGCGGGGCCATCGCGTCGACCTCGTCGACGAACTCCCGCAGCGGACCTTCCAGCGCGGTCCGGTTCGGGGTGACGATCTGGCGCCCCCGCTGCCAGGTGATCAGGATGGTGAAGACCGTGAAGGCGACCAGCAGCGGCAGCCAACCGCCGTGCACGACCTTGGTCAGGTTCGCCGCGAAGAACGCGATCTCGCTGGTCAGGAAGACGACGGCGCCCAGCACGATCATCCAGATCGGCTTGCCCATCAGGTTCCGGGCCACCGCCAGGAAGAGCACGGTGTTGAGCACGAAGGTCGCGGTGACCGCCACGCCGTACGCGGAGGCGAGCGCGGCGGACGAGCCGAAGCCCACCACCAGGGTCACGACCGCACCGAACAGGCCCCAGTTGATCACCGGCGCGTAGACCTGGCCGACCTCGTGCTCCGAGGTGTGGCGGATCGTCATGTGCGGCAGCACGCCGAGCTGCACCGCCTGCCGGGTGACGCTGAACGCACCGGAGATGACCGCCTGCGAGGCGATGACGGTGGCGATGGTCGCGAGGATCACCATCGGGAACTGCGCCCAGCCCGGCATCAGCAGGAAGAACGGGTTCGCGATCGCCGAGGGCGAGCGCAGGATCAGCGAGCCCTGGCCGAGGTAGTTCAGCGTCAGGGTCGGGAAGACCAGGAAGAACCAGGCGCGGTGGATGGGGGCCCGCCCGAAGTGGCCCATGTCCGCGTAGAGCGCCTCGGCGCCGGTGACCGCCAGCACCACCGAGGCGAGCGCCACGAAGCCGATCATGCCATGGTGCACGATGAACTGCAGGCCGTAGGTCGGCGACAGCGCCTTCATGATCGCCGGGTGCTGCACGACCTCGGCCCCGCCGGTCACGCCGAGGATGACGAACCAGACCGTCATGATCGGCCCGAAGAGGTTGCCCACCAGGTTGGTGCCGTAGCGCTGGATGGCGAAGAGCACCACCAGCACCGCGATGGTGACCGGGATGACGAAGCTGCTCAGACCAGGGGTCGAGACCTTCAGACCCTCGACCGCCGACAGCACCGAGATCGCCGGGGTGATCATGCCGTCGCCGTAGAAGAGCGACGCCCCGAAGATCCCGAGCGCGATCAGGATCACCTTGGTGCGCAGCGACTTGAAGTTGAGCTTCTGGACCAGGGCGGTGAGCGCCATGATCCCGCCCTCGCCGCCGTTGTCGGCGCGCAGGATGAAGGTGACGTACTTGACCGAGACGATCAGGGTGATCGCCCAGAAGACCAGGGAGATGACTCCGTACACCTGGTCCGGCGTGGTCCCGACCGCGTTGTTGTCGGCGGTGAACACGGTCTGGATCGCGTACAGCGGGCTCGTCCCGATGTCACCGAAGACGACGCCCAGGGCGCCCAGGGTGAGGGCGGCCATGGCCGGGCGGTGGTGTGCTGATCTGCTGCCGTCGCGCGCGCCGCCGGGTTCAGTGGCGGTCGGGCTGACGGGCGCGCTCTTAGCGGCTTCTATACTCATGATGAGCGAAGATCATACGCATATCGGATTCGATTCCAAGGCCACCCCCGGGTTCGGCGAAGGCAACCCAGCCCTGGGCCCCCACAGCGCCGTTGCGCACCTCCCCTCATTCCTGCTATAAGCGCCACCTCGCCCGCGCGGCAGGGGAGTCCGGGCGTCGCTGGCAGCGGGATCTCCCAGCTGAGCGGGTGCAGCACGGCGTCGTCGGGGCGCGCGGCGGGACGTTCGGGGCCGCGCGGTCGGCCCCCGCCGGTGGGTGCCGGGGTGCGCCGGCGGGCGGCGGGGTCGGGCCGGCGGTGAGCCGGGCGGCGGGGGAGGCATCGGGGGGAGAGCAGTGGGCGCCGCCGCTGCCGCCACCGGGTGGGGGTGGTGCCGGCGATCTCCGCGGCGGTGAGCGCCGGGCCGGGCGCCTGGGCGGACCAGGAGGACCCCCGTCGAGGACACGACTGGCAGCACCGCCCACTTCACCGACGGCAGCACCGACCGCTTCGCCGACAGCAGACCGACCGCGGCCGACGGCTTGTGCCCCGTGGTGAGACGGGTGCCGTGAGGCAGTCGGATGCCGCTCCGGCGGTTCCGCCGCCGATGCGCAAGATCCTTACTGCTACGCGCCCCCCGAAATATTTCTTAACGCCTTCTTGACGCGTATTTCTTAACGCCTTTTTGACGCCGCGCGCGCCCCCCGCGGGCGGCCGGGTGATCGACTGCGGCGGGCTCCGTCCTGGCGCCGCAGCGTGACCTCGCCGCAGCGTGACCTCGCCGGGGTGTTCGGCGTTGCAGGCATGTGCCCGATCCCACCCGCAGGTCCCTGCTCGCGGCCGCGGCCGCCGCCGCGGTCGCCCCCCGACCCCAGCTCGCCGAGGCGCCCGCCGAGCCGCCCGCCGAGGTGCTCAGCCCCGCCGCGCAGGACCGGCCGGGCCGGCCGGGCCGCCCCGCCGAGGCGGACCCCGTGCCGTCGCGGCCGGCCGAGGCCGCGGCCGGTGCGATCGGGTACCAGGCCTGGACCACCACCGCCGACTGGGCCGGCGGCACCGCCCAGGGGACGGCGCCGACGGACGACGAGGACCCGCCGGGCATCGCCGTCGCCGCGCCGGCCGGCACGGTCGACTACCTCGACCCGCACACCGGCACCACCGCCACCTGGGAGTGGGCGAGCTGGACCTCGCCCGAACGCCCGCTCGACCGCCCCGCGACGCAGGCCGTCGTCTCCTGGAACGCCCTGACCCCGGCGGGCACCTGGCTCGCGGTCGAACTGACCGGCAGCTACACCGACGGCACCCGCGCGCCCTGGTACGTGATGGGCCGCTGGGCCGCCGGCGACCAGGACATCCGCCGCACCAGCGTCGCCGACCAGCAGGACGGCCGCAGCAGCATCCGGACCGACACCTTCGCCATCGACACCCCGTCCAGCGGCCTGCGCCTGGCCACCTGCCGCCTGCGGCTCACCCTCCACCGCCGGCCGGGCAGCGCGCTCACCCCCGTGGTCCACCGGCTCGGCGTGGTGGTCTCGGACCTGCCCGACGCCACCGAGGTGCCGCCCACCACGCCGGGCCCGGCCGCGGGCACCGAGCTGGCCGTGCCGAGCTACGCGCAGGAGATCCACCGGGGCGAGTACCCCCAGTACGACGGCGGCGGCGAGGCCTGGTGCAGCCCCACCTCCTCACAGATGGTCATCGCCTACTGGGGCGGCACCCCCACGCCCGCCGACCTGGCCTGGGTCGACCCCGACTACCCGGACCCGCAGGTCTGCCAGGCTGCCCGGGGCACCTACGACAACCAGTACCAGGGCTGCGGGAACTGGCCGTTCAACGCGGCCTACGCAGCGACCTACCCGGGCCTGCAGTCGCTCGTCACCCGGCTGCGCTCGCTGACCGACGCCGAGCAGCTGGTGCTCGCCGGCATCCCGGTCATCACCTCGGTCAGCTTCCTGGCGGGCGAACTGGACGGCGCCGGCTACGGCACCGCCGGGCACCTCATGGTGATCACCGGGTTCACCACCGACGGGGACGTCGTCGCCAACGACCCCGCCGCACCCTCGGACGCGGCGGTCCGCCGGGTCTACCCGCGCCGCCAGTTCGAGAACGTCTGGCTGCGCACCAGGCGGACCGACGCCGCGGGCGGGACGGTCGACGGCAGTGGCGGCATCTGCTACCTCTACTTCCCGGCCGCCCCCACCGCCGAGCAGAGCCGGGCGTTGGCGGCCTGCGGCGTGCGCTGAACGGAAGCAGCCGCGGAAGCGGGACGGGAGCGGGGGCAGCGGCCGGCAGCCGGCAGCCGGCGGCTAACGGCTCGCCGGTCGGGCGGGCTGCTCCCGCACCTGACGCTCGCTCTCCTCGAGCCACGCCAGGTACCAGCGCGCGAAGGTGAGGGGCGCACCGTGCTCGTCCAGCAGCGGGACGAGGTCCAGGTCGTCCACCCGGTCGTCGGCCCAGATCCGGCCCCGCTCGGGCCCGCTGAGGACCAGCCACTGGCGAGCCGCGCAGCCGAGGTGGTTGATCACGACGGCGCCCACCGTGCGGTCGGGGGAGTACATCACTTCCTCCCAGCGCTCGTCCCACGCCTCGATGGCGTCGTCGAAGTCCTCGATCTCCGCGTACTCCTCCTCCATCGGACGCTCCGCCAGCACGGCCCGCACCAGCGCACGGTCCGGGCCCTGCCGCGGGAAGGGCTCGGCCAGCCGGGACAGGTCCGCGAGGTCGGCGCCGTCGCCCTCCCAGCGCCAGCGGCCCTGCACCCGGCGGACCGGGAAGAGCCCGTGCGCCGGTCCGGCGACGCCGGCACCCACCCGCAGCAGGAACTCCCGGTACTCCGCGGGCAGCACGACACCGATCCGGGCCTCGAGCTCGGCCAGCTCCGCCGGGGTCAGCGGTTCCGCCAGCCGGAACCCGTGGCTCGCCGAGCCGAACACCGCCGCCCTGCCGGGCGCTTCCGCGAGCGCCAGCACCCGCTCCCGGACTCCGGCCCATGTCGTCTCTTCCAACCCCGCCTCTTCCAGCTCCACCTCTTCCAGCTCCACCTCTTCCACGGTCCGAGCCTAGGCCCCACCCCTGACAGGCTCGGTCCGGCGCCGCCCGGCCGGGGTGCTGCCAGGCCGTCGGCTGTCAGTGCCGGCGGCCATCATGGTGCACATGTTCGAGACCGCCACGCTGCTGTCCCCCGCCGACTACCGCGCTGCCGTCGCGGCCGCCGTCCAGGCGGCCACCGCCTACTACGCGGACGGCTCCACCACCCTCGGGGACGACGAGTACGACGCCCTGGTGCGCGCCATCGAGGTCTACGAGGGTGCGCACCCCGACGAGGTGCTGCCCGACTCCCCGAGCGGCAAGGTCGCCGGCGGTGCGGCCGACGGCGACGTGCCGCACAGCGTCCCGATGCTCTCCCTGGACAACGTCTTCTCCGCCGAGGAGTTGGCCGAGTGGGCCGCCGGGCTGGAGCGCCGGCTGGGCCGTCCTGCGCAGGGCTACTGCGTGGAGCCGAAGCTGGACGGCCTCGCGGTCGCCGCCCGCTACGCCGCCGGTCGCCTGCAGCAGCTGATCACCCGCGGTGACGGTCTGGCCGGCGAGGACATCACCCACGCCGCCGACGCCGTCCTTGGCCTGCCCGCGCTGCTCACAGAGCCGCTGGACGTCGAGCTGCGCGGCGAGGTGCTCTTCACCCACGACCAGTTCGACCGGGCCAACGAGACCCGCACCGCCCACGGCGCGCTCCCGTTCGCCAACCCGCGCAACGGCGCCGCCGGCACCCTGCGCGCCAAGGACCGCCCCTACCGGGTCGAGCTGACCTTCTTCGGCTACGACGCCATCGGCCTGCCGGCCGAGCTCGACCACACCGTGCTGCTCGCGCGCCTGGCCGAGCTCGGCGCCAACACCGCCGCCACCACCGAGGCCCACCCGCAGCGCTGCGCCACCGTCGAGGCCGCCCAGCAGCGGGTCGAGGAGATCGCCGCGCTGCGCCCCGCGCTGCCCTTCGGCATCGACGGTGTCGTCATCAAGGCGGATGCCGCCGCCGACCAGCAGCAGGCCGGCTCCGGCTCCCGCGCGCCACGCTGGGCGGTGGCCCGCAAGCTGCCCGCGGTGCACAAGGTGACGCGGCTGCTGGAGGTGGAGTGGAACGTGGGCCGTACCGGCATCATCGCCCCGCGCGCGGTCCTGGAGCCCGTCGTCATCGACGGGGTCACCGTCACCTACGCCACCCTGCACAACCCGGCCGACATCACCCGGCGCGGACTGATGCTCGGTGACCAGGTCTTCGTCTACCGGGCCGGCGACGTGATCCCGCGGGTGGAGGCGCCGCTGGTGGACGAGCGCACCGGCGTCGAGCAGCCGATCGTCTTCCCCGAGGTCTGTCCGCGCTGCGGGGACGCGATCGACACCGGCGAGCAGCGCTGGCGCTGCGTGCGCGGGCGCAACTGCCAGGCGGTGGCGAGCATCCGCTACGCGGTGGGGCGCGACCAGCTCGACATCGAGGGCCTGGGCGGCACCCGGGCGGTGCAGTTGGTGGAGGCCGGCCTGGTCACCGACCTGGCGGACCTGTTCACCCTCACCCGGGAGCAGTTGCTCGCCCTGGAGCGGATGGGGGAGACCAGCACCGACAACCTGCTGGCCGCCATCGAGACCGCCCGCAGCCGGCCGCTGAACCGGGTCTTCTGCGCGCTGGGCGTGCGGGGCACCGGGCGGACCATGTCCCGGCGGATCGCCGCTCACTTCGGCTCGATGGCCGCGATCCGCGCCGCCGACGCCGATGCGCTCGCCCTGGTCGACGGCATCGGCGCGGAGAAGGCCCGGGTGATCGTCGCCGAGCTCGCCGAACTCGGCCCGCTGCTGGACAAGCTGATCGCGCAGGACGTCGGCACCGCGGAGACCACCCCGGCCGCCGCGACCGCCGCCGTGGACACTGCCGCCGGGGACACGGTCGCCGAGCCCGCCGACTCCGGCCCGCTCACCGGCGAGGCCGTGGTCGTCACCGGCAGCATGACTGGAGCCCTGGCCGCGCTGTCGCGCAACGAGATGAACGAGCTGATCGAGCGCGCCGGCGGCAAGGCCTCCGGCTCGGTCTCGAAGAAGACCACCCTGCTGGTCGCCGGCGAGAAGGCCGGCTCCAAGCGCACCAAGGCGGAGGAACTCGGCATCCGCATCCTCACCCCCGAGGACTTCGCCGACCTCGTCGCCGAGCTCCTCGGCTAGCCCGCCCCGGCCCGCGCCGTGCCGCGCCGCGCCGCCCCGCCCCCGTCGCGGTGCGGAAAATTCCCGGCACCGGCCGCCGGCACCGCGGTACCGTCCGTCGGTGATCGATGAAGACGGGTACTTCGGAGAACAACAGGCAGAACACTACGACCGGTCCGCCGACGCCGAGTTCCAGGCAGACGTCATCGAACGGACCGTGGAGGTGCTTGCCGAACTGGCGGGCGGCGGACGGGCGCTGGAGCTGGGGATCGGGACCGGGCGGATCGCGCTGCCGCTCGCCCGGCGCGGCGTTCCGGTCCACGGCATCGACCTGTCCCGGGCGATGGTGGCCCGGCTGCGGGCCAAGCCCGGGGGCGAGGGGATCGGCGTCTCGATCGGCGACTTCGTCACCACCACCGTGGACACCTCGGCGGAGGGGCCCTTCTCGCTCGCCTACCTGGTCTACAACACCATCATGAACCTGGCGAGCCAGGAGGCCCAGGTCGACTGCTTCCGCAACGTCGCCGCGCACCTGGCACCCGGCGGCTGCTTCGTGATCGAGGTGATGGTCCCGGAGCTGCGCAAGATCCCGGCCGGGCAGCACATCGTGCCGTTCAGGGCCGGGCCGACCGGGTGGGCCTACACGGAGTACGACACCGCCACCCAGGACGCGACCTGTCACTACATCAGCCTCACCGAGGACGGCCGCGGTGCGGCCCGGTCCGTCCCGTTCCGCTACGTCTGGCCCGCCGAGCTGGACCTGATGGCCCGACTCGCCGGCCTGCGGCTGCGCGACCGCTGGGACGGCTGGACCCGCCGGCCCTTCACCCAGGACAGCGTCCGGCACGTCTCGGTCTGGGAGAAGCCGCCGGCCTGAGGCGGCGCAGCCGCGCGGCCGGGGCGGACAAACGGAACGGGCCGCCACCTCCGATGAGGTAACGGCCCGTTGTCGCTCGCGGTGCTCACGCGGTCAGGTTGGTGAGAGTCTGGCGAACCTGCCGGGTGGCGCGCTCGGCACGGTTCTTGAGCCGCAGGGCGCGGGCGAGGCGGTACTTCTCGGCTTCCCACAGGCGCTCGTCGATCGTCGCGCGCGCCGCATCCAGCTGGATGGTCATGTCGGGTTCCCCCTGTTTCGTCCGGTGATCCGGCGGCACCACCGTGATGCCGCCCTCAAGGTCACCTGGTGCTTCAGATTCTACACCAAAACTTGGGCGACTGCCTTTCATATATCCCTCATATCCGGGTGATGCCTGTCGATCGAAGGTGTTCCTGGCTGGTTGGCCTACGAGTCACCTGCTGGTGGCCACCCGGCCGGATCCGCGTGCTCCACTGGCTGCTGTCGTGCCGCCGTCGGTCGTCCGAGGAGGCGGGGGTGGCTCAGGAGATGGCGGCGGGGGCGGTCGGCGTGGTGTTGCAGAACTCGGCCTCCAGCTCGGCGGTGAAGACGCCGATCGGCCACTTCCAGCTGCCCTTGGCCCAGTCGCCGTTCACGCCGGTCGACAGCAGGTGGCGGCCGTCGCGGGTGCCGAAGGTGTAGGACCAGGATCCGTTGAGCGCGCCGCCCATGCCCCACACCGTGCCGCAGGAGAGCCGCAGCGAGGCGACGCCCAGGCCGTAGTGGGACTGGTCGATCCAGTTGCCCCGGGTGTCCTGCATGGTGAACATCTCCGCCTGCTGGGTGGGCGGCAGCACCCGTCCCTCGAGCAGGGCGCGGAAGAAGGTGTCGAGGTCCCCCAGTGTGGAGATGAGGTCGCCCGAGCCGTAGCCCCAGGAGGGGTTGAGGTCGGTGACGTCGTAGAAGGGGGAGGGGACGCCCGGCGTCAGCGTCGAGTAGTAGCGGCCGTGCAGGCCGTGGATGCGGGTGTCGTCGCCGGTCGGCTCGTAGGTGTTCCGCAGGTGCAGCGGCTCGGTGATCTGCGTGGCGATCTCCTGGGCCAGGCTGTGGCCGGTGGCTTGCTCCACGATCATCCCGGCCAGCACGTAGTTGGTGTCGGAGTACACCCAGCCGGTGCCCGGGGCGAAGTCCGGCTTCTTGGTGAGGGCGAGCTCGACCAGCTGGCGCGGGGTGAAGTGGTCGAACCGGTGCTGCAGGAACGCCTGGCCGGAGAAGTCGGCCTGCACCTGGTCGGCGGTGGCGAAGTTGGCGATGCCGCTGGTGTGGTTCAGTAGTTGCCGGATGGTGACCGTGGAGCCGTCGTAGCCGTTGCCGTCCACCAGGCCGGGCAGCCAGTGCTCGACGGTGTCGTCCAGGCTGAGCTCGTGCTCGGCCTCGAGCCGCAGGACCACGGCGGCGACGAAGGTCTTGGTGGTGCTGCCGATCCGGAACCGGTCCTGCGGCACGAAGGTGCGCCCGGTGTTCACGTCGGCGGTGCCGGCCTGCCCGAACCAGGTCGAGCCGCCGTCCCGGACCTCGGCCATCGCCCCCGGCAGGCCGGCGTCGGAGACCGCGAGGTCGAGCACGGACTGGACGCCGGCGTGGCCGCCGTCGGGAGCCGACGGGGCCGCGGCGAGGGCCGCCGGCCCGGCGGCCAGCACGGCGCCGGTGAGCAGGACGGTGAGGGCGGTGCGGACGGTGTTCTTCACGGTGGTTCCCCCTGGCTGCGGTCTGGTTTCGCGTTCGGTGAAGAGATTAGGTCGCTCTTCGCAGATCCGGCAACATCGGATGTGGTCAACAGGCCTATCCTCCCAGGTGGATGACGGTGAATTGGTGCAATGACCTTGCCGGCGAATGCAACAGGATCCGGACCTCTGTTGCAATGGATGTCCGGTGAACGGATACTCGGAGCCGACGTTGCGCAGGTGCGAGCAGAGGGAGGGGTGTCCGTGCCGGGTGCCAGGCTGACTCAGGAGGACCGCCGCCGGATCGCCGCCGGGCTGGCCGCGGGGCTCGGCAACGGCGAGATCGCCCGGCAGCTGGACCGCCCCACCTCGACCGTCACCCGCGAGATCGCCCGCAACGGCGGCCCGACCGGCTACCGGGCGGACAGCGCGCAGCGCGCCACCGTGCAGCGGGCCCGGCGGCGTTCGATGGCGCCGGGGCGGTCGGCCGACGGCCGGGCGCACCCGGCGGACGGGCGTGACCAGGCCGCGGTGCAGGAGTTCGCGGGGCAGTTCGCCGAGTTGCTGGTGCAACTCGGCCTGCCGCGCATGGTGGCCCGGGTGCTCAGCTGCCTCTACGTCACCGACAGCGGCAGCCTGAGCGCGGCCGAGCTGGTGCAGCGGCTCGCGGTGAGTCCGGCCTCGGTCTCCAAGGCGATCGGCTACCTGGAGGGCCAGGCGCTGGTACGGCGCGAGCGGGCCGAGGCCGGTCGCCGCGAGCGGTACGTGATCGACGACGACGTCTGGTACAGGTCCCTGCTGGCGAGCGCCCAACGCAACGCGCTGCTGGCCGAGTTCGCCCGCAACGGCGCCGACCTGCTCGGCCCGGCCACCCCGGCCGGGGGCCGGCTCGGGGGCGCGGCCTCCTTCCTGGCCGACACCGGGGCGGACATCGTTCGCGCCGTGCACCGCCGCCGCCACCGCGACGCGGCTCGCTCCGCAGCAACCCCCGGGACTGACGCGGGGTGACCGGCCGGCCAGGCCGCCCGCGCGCGGCGCCCGGCGCGGCCCTGCATCCCCCGCGCGATCCGGCCCAGCATCCCCGGGCGCGGCCCGGGCAGCCCCCGGACGCCGTGCCGGGTCACGCCGGTGGCCGACTCC
>NZ_JBNQTI010000162.1:0-21149 GCF_050325825.1 Kitasatospora sp. LaBMicrA B282 | reverse complement strand
CCGCTGGCCGCGCGGCCTGATCAGGCAGGATCGGGACCCTATGGGCAAGCATTCGCGTACCGGGCCGCCCCCGCCACCGCAGAACCGCCACCGCCCACTGGCCCGGGCCTGCCGCCACACCGGCAGGTGCGCTCAGCTCGAGGCCGGCGGTTACCAGAGCGGCCCGACGTACGCTCCGCTGCGATGCGGGGCTGGTGGGGCAGATGATCACCTTGTCCGGGAACAGCAGGCCCCTGGACCTCCCACCGCCATCACCCTGAAGCGCCGAGGTCAGTAACAACGGCCGACCTGCCGCGCGGGGGCGCTGCGGTCTAGGCATCGGTGCTGGTGGGTGGCGCTCCGGGGTGGCGGTCGGCGGGGTGATGATGGGGTGATGGTCGACAAGCAGGTAGTAGCGAAGTGGCACCTCAACGAGGAGCAGTGGGTCCAGCAGGTTGCCGCCTCGTGGCTGGGGGACGCGGCGGTCCGCACGGAGGTGGAGGCTGCGGCCCCGGCCGCCGCAGGGATCGTGGCGCCGCTGGTGCGGCACCTGGTCTCGCAGGTGGAGATCACCCGGTTCTGCTGGAGGGTGTGCGGCATCGGAGCGCTGTATCCGGACGGCAGCAAAAGCCCAAATCCGTTCGACCCGGACGCACCGGGCGCGTGGCAGTTGCGCGACGACGAGCGGACGCAGGCTGGCTACGTGGCCGCCGCCTTCCACCAGCTGGTCAAGCTGGTCGTGGAGACGCTCGAAGGGGCCGGGGTGCACGTGGACGCGCCGTGGGGGTCCGATCAGTCCGTGATCGCGGTGCTCATCCTGCTGGTGGCCGAGGGGAGCTACCAGATCCCCTGGAGTGACGCCCGGCTGCTGGCGCAGTACCTACAGCCGCCGGGTGTCTCCGCCATCTCCCCGGACGGGCGCTCAGCCTCCGCGCGCGACGGCCGCTCGGACGAGATGGCCCGCAACGTCGACCGCATCCGCAAGGCCGTCCGTGAGCGGGCCGGCGGCCGCGACCTTCGCCGCCCCTACGCCGCGGCGCGCGGCCACCGTTCCGAGCCTCGGCCGACGGTGCTCCGCCGGCAAGTCCTGCAGGAGATCCTCGCCGACGACCCCACGGTGAAGGTCGAACGGTTGCGCCGGACGTGGGATCTGTCGAAGAACACGGCGGGCGGGCGACTGCGCTACGAGTTGACGACCCGGCTGGCAGCCGAGGGCCTGCCCGCGCCGAACAAGCCCTCCAAGGCCACCTTGTTCAACGACTTCCAGGTTCTCCGGGCCGACGCGGACTGACCGGACGGAGAAAGAGCCCGGGCGAACGCGCGCGCGTGTTCATCCGAACTGGGGAACCGGCAGCCTTCCAACGTCAGCCCCACAACAGAGACCTTGGAGAACCGGATGTCCACCAAGCGCACGAACACACCCGCTCCCTCGGACGCGCCGAGCCCGCGGCCGCCGACGGGCAAGTCCCGGCGGGGGCTGCCGGACCCCTCCGCCCCGCTTGGCTCCGTTGTGTACGCCTTCCTCGGCGCCCTGCTCCTGTGGGTCGGGGGCGCTTTGGTCCAGCACATCCACATCTACTGGCGTTGATGGCCCGCAGCGACGGTCCGATCGGCGTCCCCGCCCATCGGTCTGTGGGACGGACGCTGCCGCTGATCCCACGTCGGGCCCGCCCTGCTGGCGCCTACGACACGCCGAGGAGCAGGTCGGGGTCGACTTTGCCTGCGTCCGGATCGGTGAACGGGTTGGTGGCGACGTCGAGCCCGAAGAGGGGGTAGAGGCGTTGGAGGGCGGCGTAGGCGTCGCGCTCGGGGTCGCCGAGGGCGCGCCATGATTGACTCCAGGTATCGCTGGTGGCCGGCTGCGGTGCGCCTTGGTAGGGGAAGTCCGGGTCGGCACCGGGGGCGAGCGTGCGCGGCGAGTCCTGTGCGAAGCCGGTGACGACGATGCTGTGGGTCCAGGGGCAGTCGAGGCGCGGCAGGATCGTGCGGTCGATCAGCCGGTAGTACTCGAGGGTGAGCTCAGTGAGGACGAAGACGCTGAGCCTGCCGGTCTGGTGGCTGCCATAGCGGTCCATGGCCCAGCCGAGCATGTCGCGGTCGGCGGCCACCGCGGCGGTGACCGAGCCGTCGGCCTCCACCCACAGCCCCCACCGCGATGGGGAGGTGTGCAGCAGTCCGCCGTCGTGCGCTTCGGGGCGTCGGACATCGGATGCGAAGTTGAAGGCGGTCACGCCACGCAGGGTGTCCTGGTGGGTGAGCGCTTCGGACACACCGCCAGGCGCGTACATCCCCGGTAGGAGGCCGCTCGGTTGGTCGGGGGTGGTCTGGAAGAAGAGGACCGGGGTGTCGTCCATCTCCAGCACGGTGCGCAGCGCGGCGCGCTCCTGGGCACGGTCCGTCTGGGGACGCGGCGGTGCGGTGGGCCCTCGGCGGGTGCGCAGACCGTCGTTGACGAGCCGGTAGACCTCGTCGGGCGAGAGGTAAGCGGTGGTGTCGCCGTTGCGCACGGGGATGGTCCAGGAGCCCCTGATGAACTTTCCGTCCTCGCTGATGCCGCGGGAGACTACGGCCCAGCGCTCGTGCTCAGGCAGGGGCGCGACCTCGATGACGAGGTAGTGCCCGTCGGCGTGCTCGTCGCCGTCTGGGTGGTCGAACCAGTGGAAGTCCACCTTGATCAGCGGCCGGATGTACTCGGTAAGGACGTCCTTGTAGGAGTTGGGATTGACCAGGCGCTTCTCGAAGGGCACGGGCCTGGTCGCGGTCTCGTAGAGCTCGGTCGGCTTCTGCTGGGTCTTGAAGCCGCACACGATCAGGCCGCCGCCGGCGTTGGCGAACGCCGCGACGTCCTTCGAGAGCTCGAATTTGCCCTTGTCGGTGCTCAGGTCGTACGGGCCAACACCGGGCCGGACACTCTTGAAGTCGACCCAGTCGCTCTCGCGGGTGCCGATGATCCGGCCCGGTGCCCGCTCAACGAGCGCGGTGATCAGCTGCATGCGGGACTCGACGGTCATGCCGCTAGGGTAGGGCTCGCGTCGGGCCGACTCTGGCCTGTCCGGCCTGTCCGGCCTGTCCGGCCTGTCCGGCCTGTCCGGCCTGCAGGTCTCGGGTCTTGAGGCGACGTGCGGCCTGAGCATGCTCGGGTTGGATCGAACGGGTGATGAGTCGCCGCAAGGAAAGGCCGCCTGGGGCCCCTTTGGCACGACGGCGATGAAGACGAACTGTGCCGCACCCGCCGACGGCGCTGATTGGTGAAGTCCAGGCTCCGCGCATGCTTGGAAGTTGATCGTCACCTCGCTGCTGCGGTGTATCTGGCCGTTAACACACGCTGGCGGCGAGACCAAACCGTCTGCCTCGGTTATCTATGGGCTCCGCCGAATGTCGGTTGGTCACCAAGGAGGAGCCCAGTGGCTGAGCAGTTCATGAGCGTAAAGCAGGCTGCCGAATACCTGAACATGTCCGTAGCTTGGGTGTACCGCGAGGCACCGAGGGTGGGGCTTGTGCCGTACAGGTTCGGGAGTGGGCGGAATGCGAAGCTGCAGTTCAAGGTGTCGGAAGTTCAGGCGTGGGTGAAGCAGCAGCGCATGCCCGTTGCGTGAGTTCGCAGTGGTCGTGAGGGGTCTGCTCGGTGGGCAGACCCCTCAGGCCGTTTAAGCAGCCAGGCCAAGGTTCAAAACCTGGGCGGCGCGGCTGATGGAGCCGGGCATGAGGTGGCGGTAGGTCTTGAAGGTGATGTCGACGCTTCGGTGGCCCATCCATTCGGCGACGTCGGTGATGGGGATGTTGTGGCTGAGGCAGTTCGAGGCGAAGAAGTGGCGGAGGCCGTAGAGGACCATGCCGTCAGGGATGTCCAGGGTGCCGGCCTTCTTGAGCCGCGCCCAGTGGTTGTCGAGGTAGTAGTGCGGGAAGGCCCTGCTGAGGTCACTCGGGTGACGCAGGAGGTAGCCGTCGACGGTGCCGTACTTGTCGGCGTACCACTCGACGGTGTGCTTGACACGGGCCGGTAGCGGCACGTCACGGTACTCGTTGGGCTTGCGGTGCTTGAGTGGACCGTAGGTCTTGGTTGTCTGGTTGACCTGTTCGGTGATGCGGTAGACATCGTCGGCGACGATGTTGTTGATGTTGACAGCGAAAGCTTCACCGTTGCGCAGACCGCATCCGCTCATCAGGTCGGCGACGAGGAGGAGGGTGTCATCGCCTGCGGTGCGGATGCCCTGGAGCTGTTCGAGGGAGGGGATGATCGTGCGCTTCGGGTCGTACTGCGGCGGCTTCACGCCGTCCAGCGGGTTCTCGTCGTAGAGGCCGAGCCGGTGGGCGTCGAGGAGGATCGCCTTCAGCTTGTCGAACGCGTTGGTCTGAGTGGCGAGGCCGATGCCGTTGCGTTCCATGGTCTGGATGAAGGCGTCGACGACCTTATGGTCGAACGTGCCCATCCGGCGGCTCCGGAAGGCCGGGTAGAGATGGTGCTCGAGGAGCGAGTCGAGGTGCCGTATCGAGGCCGGGCTGAGGTGGCGCTGACTCGGCTTCCACTGGGCGACGTAGTCCCCGAACTGCATCGAGCCGTACTTCCTGATCCGCTCGGCCTTGCGCTGGCTCTGCGGCGCGCTCTTCTTCTCCCGGTAAACCTCGACGAGCCGGTCCTTGGCGTCGTCCTGGGTGGCGAACCCGGACTCCTGGACCTGGTTGCCGGCCGGGCCGCGGTAGCGGATCTTGTACTCGTGAGGGCACCTGGACCAGCGCGACGCGGGGTGCTCGCACTCCTTGAAGAACGTGCCCATGCCGCGGATGAGGTTCGTGGTTGCCATGGTTGATCCGGCTCCAGGTCGCTTGCTGACGATTTGCTGACCCTGGATGGTCGATCAAGCCCCTGAGCTGGGAAGAACCGCCAAATACGTGGTATGTGGTGGAATTTCATCGGCCGCTCCAGCGAGGAGATCGCCCAGGCGCGTGCGGCCTGGACGGCGGGCGAGCGCTTCGGCGAGGTGCGCGGCTACGACGGCGAGCGGCTGGCCGCGCCGACGCTGCCGTCGGTGCCGCTGAAGCCCCGGGGGAGGGCGCGCTGACCTGGGGCCTTGTGTGGTCGGGGCGGGAGTGTTCGCCGGCGGTCTGGGCGGCGGTTGGGCCAGATGACAGAGCTGGCCGTGGGGGTGGTGCTGGGTGGGTTTCGGCGACGATGCCAGCATCCGCGGTGCGCTGGAGGGCTTCACCGACTGGGTCGACCTTCACACCGGTCGGGTGCGGGTGGCCAATGGCTGGGACTACGTCTTCCGCTGGCCTCGGCGAGGCCGCATGGAAGAGGCAGGATGGAAGGAGACGCCTCGTGGGCGGCCCGGTGGTGAAGGCCTTACCGGGCCGTGCGGGAGGCTGTTGCTTCCGGGAGGAGGCCGGTCCGGTGTCAGTGCTGGAACTCCACGTCCTCATCTCCGAGGACGATGTGGAAGACGAATACCTGGACAGTCGTACGCACCAGCTCCGGAAGGAGCTGCTGCAGCTCGAAGTGGAATCGGTGAAGTTCCTCTCGGTGGGACCGCCGCCGGCTGGTGCCAAGGGTCTCGATGTTTCCGACGTGGGGACTCTGGTCGTCGTCGTCATTCAGACCGCGGCAGCTTTGCAGCAGCTCATCAACACGACGCGTGGCTGGGTGAAGCACGGCTACGCCAAGCAGCGCACGGTCGTGATCAAGGCGGGAGAGGACGAGCTGAAGATCACCGGGGTCGACGACCGGGAGGAGGCGAGCCGGATCGAGCTCTTCGTGGCGCGGAACTCCGAGCTCGAAGCTCGGCCATGAACGGCCACCGGGCGGCCCTGCTGATAGCCAACGACGAGTACGAGGACGAACGCCTGACCAGGCTCGCCTCGCCTGCCCGCGATGTGGCCGAGCTCGGGCGGGTCCTGGGGGACCCGAAGATCGGCAACTTCACCGTGGAGACCATGCGGAATGCGGCGGAGCACCGCGTGCGGAAGCGGTTGGAAGAGTTCTTCGCACATCGTCGGGCGCCTGACTTCCTCCTGCTGCATTTCTCGTGCCACGGCCTGAAGAACGACCCCGGCGAGCTCTTCCTGGCGGCTCACGACACCCGGGTTCACCTCCTGTCCTCGACGGCGGTCTCGGCTGCCTTCGTCGACCAGCAGATGCGGGAGAGTCGGGCCGGGCGGGTGCTGTTGCTGCTCGACTGCTGTTACGGCGGGGCTTTTTCCACGGGTGTTCCTCGCAGCGGCGGTGCGGACGCTCTTCAAGCGTTCACCACTCCGCCGGACGACGGGCGCGGTCGGGCGGTCATCACCGCATCGAACGCCATGCAGTTCGCTTTCGAAGGTGGCCGGCTCGCCGACGGATCGGAGCCGCGGCCCTCGGTCTTCACCAGTGCGCTGGTGGCGGGCCTCGCCACCGGGGACGCGGACGAGAACCAGGACGGGCAGATCTCGCTGAGTGAACTCTACGAATATGTGCGGGGTTGGATGGCGGAGCGGAGTCCACATCAGACGCCCACCTGGAACGTCGGCGGGCAGGGGACGTTCATCGTGGCCGGCAGCCCTCGCCGACCGATCGTTCCGGCTCCGCTGCCGAGGGATCTCGAGGAGGCCATGCGGAGCGCGGACTACTATCGCTGCCTGGGAGCAGTGACCGAACTCCAGGAGCGGATTCAGGAGAGTGACCTCGCTGTCGCGGCCGCTGCCTTCGACGCCCTGCAGAAGATGGCGCGGGGGACGTTCCCGGACATCCGGAAACGTGCGAAGAGTGCCGTCGCCGATTCCCGGCTGGCGCCCGAGCCGGGACGACTCGACTTCGGCCGGGTGAAGCAGGGAGAGGATTCTCCGCCCCATGTCATTCAGCTGCACGGGCCGCCGCTCGCACGGAGCTGTGTGGTGAAGGTCAAACCACCCTGGCTGCGCGTGCAGAGTCGGCGGGACGAAGCAGGATTCGACGCGTGGGTGGACACGGCGTTGTCTCCCCGGCCCCTGAGTGGGGAGATGACTCTCACGGGATATGTCGGAACGTACGACATACCGGTCGAGGCGGTCATCGAGCCGGCTGCGATCAGCACCGGGATTTCGTTCGTCGTCGATGCCACCACGGAGCCGGGTGAGAACATCTGGGTGGTCGGGGACGACGGTGCGCTGGGTGGGTGGGACGTCGGTGAGGCGCTGCTGCTCGCATCGGACGACTATCCGCTCTGGCACGTCGAGGTCGGCATTCCTGCGGGGACTGCCGTCGAGTACAAGTACGTCCGGAAGGATGCGAGCGGTGCCGTCGACTGGGAGCCGCGCGACACCAACCGCAGGGCAGTCGTCCCGGACGCGGGCAGGTACGGCGTGAGCGACCGGTGGGGGGAATGAGCGGCAGCGCCCTCCGGTGACGGAAGGCGCTGCTCGGGCCTCAGGCCGTCGCCGAGGCTCCCACCGAGGGGCTGGTGGGGGTGGCGCGCAGGCGGGGGTTGCGGGAGACCAGGAGTGGCATCGTCGCGCCGAGGAGGGTGAAACCGGCCGCGAGGGCGAGCCAGCCGCCGGTGCCGTGGCCGATCACCAGCCAGGTGAACAGCGCGGGGGCGAACATCCGGCCGAGGTCGGCGCCCATCGCGTGGGTGCCCTGGTACTGGCCCTGGGCGTGGTCGGGGGCCAGGTTGAAGGCGAGGGTCCAGCTGCCCGCCGCCTGCCGCACCTCGCCGAAGGCGTGGGTGAGCGCGCCGAGCAGCAGCAGGGCGCAGGCGGGCACCACGGAGGTGCTGCCGGTCAACGCGAACACCAGGCAGGCGGCCGCGACGGCGCCGGCGCCCTGGAAGCTCGCCCGGGCCGCGCGGGCGGGGGTGTCGGTGCCGGCGGCGGACTTGGTCTGGGCGACGACCACGAAGGCCGTGTTGACGATGAGGAGTGCCGCGCTCATCCAGCGCGGTGCGCTGGTGTGCTGCACCACCCAGAGCGGCAGGACCACGTCGAGCAGCAGGCCCTGGGTGGTCAGCAGGCCGTCGAGCACGGTGAAGGTGAGGAACGACCAGTCGCGCAGGACGGCCAGGGCGGGGCCGGCCGAGGCGGGGACGGGCGGCACCTCGTGCTCCTTGAGGGTGAGCAGGCTGGTGGCCAGGAAGGCGCAGCCGGCGACGACCATCGCCGCCTGGTAGCCGGTGCGCGAGCCGACCGCGAGGACCAGGCCGGCGAGCGCGGCGCCGAAGGTGACGCCGAGGTTGCTCGCCGAGCGGGTGTACGCGAGGGTGCGCACGCGGTCCTGGGACGGGATGAGTCCGGCGATCATGGCCTTGCGGGCGCTGCGGCCGGCGCGGTAGGCGAGGCCCTGGGCCGAGACCACCAGCAGGTACGGCCAGAAGCCGTGCACCAGCAGCATCGCCATGGTCAGCAGCGCCATCACCAGGAACGACCAGAACTGGACACCGCGCGGGCCGGCCCGGTCGGCGAGGTGGCCGAGCGGGGTGCTGCCGAGCAGGACGATCACGGCGGAGATGCTGAGGCAGAGGCCGAACCGACCGGGCGGCAGGTGCAGCACGCTGATCGCGTAGATCGCGTTGAGGGCCATCCACAGGCCCTGGCCCAGCGACATCACGCCGGTGATCAGCGCGATCAGCCGGCCGGGGCCCGGCGGGAGGAGGATGCGGTCCAGTTTCGTCGGGTCGGGTGCCGTGGGGTCGGGTGCCGTGGGGTCGGGTGCCGTGGGGTTGGGTGCCATCAGACCGTCTCACCCTCGAACACCCGGGAGCGCAGCAGGAATTCGAGTCGCCCCACGCCCTCCTGCGCTGCGGCGACGGCGGCCTGCGCGGTGTCCGCGTGCGCCCGGACGGCGGCCAGTCGGGACTCCGAGGAGGCGAGTCCGGCCACCCGGGCGCCGGGCTTGGCGAGCACCTGCACGTGCTGGACGCCGGCCACCGCCCGGGCCTGCTCGACCCCGGACACCTCCGCCAGCACCCCACTGCCGGCCGGCGCCGCGAACCAGATGGCGGAGGCCAGCGGCTCGCGCGGCTCGGCCAGCGCCGTGCGGATGCCGGGCAGCACGGACTCGCCCAGCGTCTGGCGCACGGTGCAGTCGGCCAGGTCGATGCCGGTGACGTCGCGGGTCAGCTCGGGGATCTCGTCGCCGCCGACCCGCAGGTGGGTCTCGATCACCCGGGGCCCGGCGGACCCCAGGACAATCTCGGTGTGGGTCGGGCCGAATCCGACGCCCAGGGCGTCGAGCACGGCGGTGACGTACTCGGTGATCTCCTTGCGCTGCAGGTCGTCCAGCGGCGCCGGCGCGACGTGGCCGAGCTCCACGAAGCCGACCGGGTCGGAGAACTTCCGGGTGACGGAGAGCACCAGGTGCTCGCCGGCCTCGGAGAACGCCTCGACGCTGTACTGCTCGCCGCTGAGGAACTCCTCGACGATGACGCCGGTCTCGGTGATGCCGATGCCTTCGTGCTCGCCGGTGGCCCGCTGCCAGGCCGCGGCGACCTCGTCCTCGGTGCGCACCAGCGTGACGCCGGCGCTGCCCGCCCCGGCGACCGGCTTGACCACGCAGGGGCCGCCGTGGGCGCGCAGGAAGGCCCGGACCGCCTGCTCGTCGGCCGCCCGGACGTGCGCGGTGGTGTCGACACCGGCCTCGGCGAGCCGCTGCCGCATCAGGTTCTTGTCGTGCACCAGCGCGACGGTCTCCGGCCGGTGCGTGCTGAGTCCGAGGGCGGCGCCGATGGCCGCGCAGCGGTCCTGGTCGCGCTCGCCGACGGTGGCGATCCGGGTGAACGGGTGCTGCGCGTGCACGGCGGCCGCGAGCGCGATCCACTCCGCGTCCGGGGCGTGTTCGCGCAGGGCGAGGACCCGGGCGTTGCCGCCCGCCTCGCGCAGCTTGTGCACGTACTCGACGCGGCACATGACGGTGGTCTCGGCGGCGGTGCGGGCCGCGCGCACCAGGGCGGGGAACTCCCGCCCGGTGCCGACGATCAGGACGTGCTCGGACACAGCGGTTCTCCTCAGGAGGCTTGCAGGACGGTGGCGGGGCGGGGCGGGGACGGCGGCAGGGCAGGGGAGCGCGGCGACGGGTGGGAACCGCGAGGTCAGCCCTGGAAGCCGTGCTCGGCCAGGGCCTGGTCGATCCGGGCGCGGTGGGCCGCCGCCCAGTCGTCCAGGGACTGCGCGTCCTCCTTGGCGCGCTTGGCCCGGGCGTCGGCCAGCACCTGCTGCTGCCTGGCGGCGGGGACCACCACCACGCCCTCCTCGTCGGCCACGACCAGGTCGCCGGCGTGCACCAGCACGCCGCCGCAGCGCACGGGGGCGCCGAACGGGGTGACGGCCTTCTTGTCGCCGGGGATCGGGATGGTGCCGCGGGCGTACACCGGGAAGCCCATCGCCCGCACCTCGCCGAGGTCGCGGATCACGCCGTCGAGGACGAAGGCGGCGATGCCGCGGCGCTGGGCGACGGCGCAGACGTTGCCGCCGGCGAGTGCGTAGTCGAGGTCGCCGGACTGGACGACGATGACGGCGCCGGGCTCGGCCCGGTGGATGGCGGCGTGCAGCATCAGGTTGTCGCCGGGCGGGCACTGCACGGTGAAGGCCGGGCCTGCGACGTGCGGGGCGGGCGTCCAGAGCGAGCGGATGCCGAGGTCCATCACCTGCTCCCGGCCCAGGAAGTCGGCGAGCGCGGTGGTGGGGACGGCGGAGCCCTCGGTCACGGCGGAGCCCTCGGTCGCGGTGCTGGTGGTCACGGCGGTGCTGGTCACGGCGGAGTTCTCGTTCACGGTCTTTCCTTCGATGGTGTCGGGCCGTCAGGCCCGGCCGTTGGCGGTGGTCTTGCGTGGGCTGTAGCGGTGCCACTGCCAGCTGGTGCCGCCGTCGTCCGTGGACAGCACGGCGCCCTCGTCGCCGACGATCCGGGCCCGGTCGGCGCCGTCGGAGCGCACGTCCCACAGGGTCATGCCGGTGCCGGTGCTGCCGGCCTGCCAGCTGTGGCCGCCGTCCAGCGTGGTGACGACCGTGTCGCTGCGGCCGACCGCGCGGCCGACCAGGCCGTCGGCCGCGAAGTGCACGGCGGCGAGGTTCTGGGTGGTGCGGCTGTCGTGCTGCTCCCAGTGCGCTCCGCCGTCGCGGGTGCTCAGCACGGTGCCGCCGTCCCCGACCGCCCAGCAGGTCCGCCCGTCGACGACGTGCAGGCCCAGCAGGTCCTCGGTGCTGCCGCTGTCCTGGGCGAACCAGCTGCGGCCGCCGTCGCGGGTGGCGAGCACGGTGCCGCCGGTGCCGACCGCCCAGCCGGTGGACAGGTCCGCGAAGCGCACCGCCCACAGTGCGAGGTCGGGGTCCGGGACGCGTTGCGCCAGCCAGCTCTCGCCGCCGTCGCGGGTGGCGAGCAGGGTGCCGTGGTCGCCGACCGCCCAGCCGGTGCGGGCGTCGGCGTCCAGGTGGACGCCGAGCAGGTCGCGGTCCGTGCCGCTGTCCTGGGCCCGCCAGGACGCGCCGGCGTCGCGGGTGACCACGATGGTGCCGCCGCGACCGACCGCCCAGGCCCGCTCGGGCGTCGGGGCGGTGATCGAGTAGAGGTTCGCGGTGGTCTCGCCGGACCGCTGCCGCCACGGCCCCTGCTCAGCGGTGCTGAGGACGAGGCCGCCGTCGCCGACCGCCCAGGCCTGGCCGCTGCCCGCGGCAGCGGAGCCGGAAGTAGAGCCGGAGGTAGGGCCGGAGCTGGAGGCGGTGGTGGTCAGCCCGTACAGGTTCTTGCCGGTCGGGGCCACCCGCGGGGCCCAGGACTTGCCGTCGTACTCGGTGGCGAGGACCAGACCGCCGTCGCCGACCGCCTGCGCCGCGCCGCCCGCCGGGTGCACCCAGAGCTGCTTGACGTCCACCTCGACCGTGCTGTCCTGGGCGAACCAGTGCGCACCGCCGTCCTCGGTGGCCAGCACGGTGCCCGCGTCGCCGACCGCCCAGCCCTGCCGGCCGGCAGCGTCGAAGCCGACCGCCCAGAGCGCCCGGTCGGTGCCGCTGTCGCGGGGCGACCAGGTGACGCCGCCGTCCTCGGTGGCCAGCACGGTGCCGGCCAGGCCGACGGCGAACAGGCGCTTCGCGTCGATGCGGTGCAGGCCCGTCAGGTCGTGGTCGGTGGGGGCCGTCTGTCGGGTCCAGGTGGTGCCGCCGTCCTCGGTGGTGAGGACGGTGCCGGCGGCGCCGACGGCCCAGCCGTGGCGGCCGGCGGGTCCGACCTGGAGGGCGAAGAGGTCGTGGTCGGTGGGGGCCGTCCGTTGGGTCCAGGTGGTGCCGCCGTCCTCGGTGGTCAGCACCGTGCCGGCCGCGCCCACGGCCCAGCCGTGCTGCTCGTCGTCGCTCAGCCGGACGTCCCAGAGCGACTCCCGCACGCCCGTCTCCCGGACCTGCCAGCTCTCGCCGCCGTCGGTCGAGACCACCAGGGTGCCGCGGGCGCCGACCGCCCACCGGGAGCCGCCGGTGCCGTGGATCCCCAGCAGGTCGCGGAACATGCCGTCGAGCTGGGCCTGCCAGCGGGCACCGCCGTCCGCGGTCGCCAGGATCAGACCGTCGTCGCCGACGCCCCAGCCGTGCCGGCCGTCGGGCGTGAAGGCGAGCGAGACGACGTCCTTGCCGGTACCGGCGTGCTGCGCCGTCCAGCCGAGTCCGCCGTCCTCGGAGGCGAGCAGCAGGCCGTTGTCGCCGGAGGCCCGCAGCCGGGTGCCGTCCGGCGCGGCCCACAGTCCGTAGATGTCGAGCCCGGTGCCGCTCGGCCGGGCCGTCCAGGTCCGGCCGCCGTCCCGGGTGGCCAGGATGGTGCCGCTGCGGCCGACCACCCAGCCGACCTCGGCGGACAGCGCGAAGACGCAGCGCAGGTCCGCCCGGGTGCCGCCGTCCCGGCTGGTCCAGCTGGCGCCGCCGTCGGTGGTGAGCAGGATCCGGCCCTGCTTGCCGACCGCCCAGGCGGTGCGCTCGTCGACCGCGTGGCAGCGGGTCAGGTGCCCGTGGTCCGGCACCGCCTGCGGGTGCCAGGTCCGGCCGCCGTCCGTCGAGCGGAGCACGGTGCCGTGGTCGCCGACCGCCCAGCCGACCCGGCCGGTGGGGGCGAAGGAGATCCCGTACAGGTTGTGCGCGGTCCCCGAGTCCACGGCCGGCCAGCTCGCGCCGCCGTCCTCGGTGCGCAGCAGCGTGCCGTCCCGGCCGGCGATCCAGCCGTGCTCCGGGTCGGTGAAGCAGACGGCCCGCAGGTCCTTGTCGGTGTGCCCCTGCGGGATCCAGCGGACGCCGCCGTCCCGGGTGGCGAGGATCATCCCGCCGTCCCCGACCGCCCAGGCGGTGGAGGCGTCCACCAGGTGGACGCCCTGCATGTTCACACTGCGCGGTGCGATGCCGCACCTCGTCATCTCGAACCTCCCTGCCGCGGTGACCGGTGTGCACCCGAAGGCTGGCGAGAACCCCTTCTCGGATCCTTCTGATCGCCTTTCGACGGCCGGGGGTGGACCGAGGTCCGGCGAAAGGCGATCGGAAAGCGCTCGAGGCTGAACTGTTCCCAGCCGGAGGACACCCGGTGGAACGACCCGGGCCGCACGGCCCACGACTGCACCGCCCAAGACCCACGGGGGAGAACGCGATGACCAAGACCCGGATCCTGACCCGCTCGCTGCTCGGCCTGGCCGCCGGTGCGACGGCCGTACTGGCGGTCGCCGGGACGGGCACCCGGGGGGCCGCGGACCAGACGCCGGGCGACACCCACTGGGGCGGCGTGCGGCCGGTCGCGGCGGCGGTCGCGGACCCCGGGCCGCGCGACACCCACTGGGGTGCGGTGCAGCCCGCCGGCGACACCCACTGGGGTCGGCTGCGGCCGCTCGCGGTCGCCGAGCCGGCTCCCGTCCCCGGCGACACGCACTGGGGCGGCGTGCAGCCGGCCGCGGTCGCCGACCCGGCCCCGGCGCCGGGTGACACCCACTGGGGAGCGGTCCGCCAGGCGGACCGGCTCGGCGCCTGAGCGGTCCGGTGGGCCGGAACCGATCGTCAACGGACAGGGAGCGACGGGGCATGAGCGGAACACGACGGATGCTGAAGCTGGGGGCCTTCCTCCTGGTCCCGGGGTACCACGTCGCCTCCTGGCGGCACCCGGGGGCGCGGGCCGACGGCGGCCTGGACTTCGGCCACTACCTGGACCTGGTGCGGACCGCCGAGCGCGCCAAGTTCGACATGTTCTTCGTCGCGGACGGCGTCGGCATCCGCACGCCGTACGGCGACGCGGACGAGCTCAGCCGCTGGGGCAGGTTCCTGCAGTTCGACCCGGTCGCCCTGCTCTCCGCCCTCGCGGTGTCCACCGAGCGGATCGGCCTGGCCGCCACCGCCTCCACCACCTACAACGAACCGTTCCACCTGGCCCGCAAGTTCGCCTCGATCGACCACCTCAGCGACGGGCGGGCGGCCTGGAACATCGTCACCTCGGTGACCGACGCCGAGGCCCGCAACTTCAACCGCGACTCCCAGCCGGCGCACGCCGCCCGCTACCACCGGGCCCGCGAGTTCATGGAGGTGGTCACCGGGCTGTGGGACAGCTGGGAGGACGACGCCTTCGTCTACGACAAGGACGGCGGGCGCTTCTTCCGGCCCGAGAAGCTGCACCTGCTCGGCCACCGGGGCGAGCACTTCTCGGTCGCCGGCCCGCTCAACGTGGCCCGACCGCCGCAGGGTTACCCGGTGCTGATCCAGGCCGGCGCCTCGGCCGACGGCCAGGACTTCGCGGCCCGGTGGGCCGAGGTGGTCTTCACGGCGAGCCAGACGATCGAGGAGGGCCGCGCCCTCTACCGCGCGATCCGCGAACAGGTCGCGGGGCACGGACGCGATCCCGAGCAGGTGAAGATCATGCCGGGGGTGTTCCCGGTGGTCGGCCGCACCCGGGCCGAGGCCGAGGACAAGTACGCCGTCCTGCAGGAACTGGTGGACCCGGTGGTCGGGTTCGGACTGCTCACCCAACTCCTGGGCGACGTCGACATCTCGGCCAGCCCGGTGGACGGACCGCTGCCCGAGCTGCCCGAGACGCAGGCCAGCACCAGCCGGCAGAAGCTGGTCTACGACAAGGCCCGGCGCGAGGGCCTGACCATCAAGCAGCTCTACCAGTCGATCTCCGGGGGCCGCGGCCACCGGGTGGTGATCGGCACCCCGCAGGACGTCGCGGACGCGATGGAGGAGTGGTTCACCGGCGGGGCGGCCGACGGCTTCAACGTGATGCCGCCGGTGCTGCCGGACGGCCTGACGGACTTCGCCGACCTGGTGGTCCCCGAGCTGCAGCGCCGGGGCCTGTTCCGCACCGAGTACGAGGGGACGACGCTGCGCGACCACCTCGGGCTGGCCCGGCCGGCGCACGGCGCCGCCGCCCGCCCGGGCCACGTCTGACCCGCGTCCGCACCACGTCCGACCCGCCGAAGCACGTCCGCGCCGCCGCACCACGCCCGCCCGGGCCACCGCCGCCGAGCGGCCGCCCACCACCCGAGCATCCGAGGAGCGCCCGACCATGCCGTCACTGGTACGAGACCTCAGCGAGATCCCGCCCTCACCCCTGGTCCGGGTGGAGGAACTGCTGCGCCGCAGCGGCGATCTGGCCCCGATCGGCCTGCACCAGGGCAAGACGGTCTTCGAGCCCTGCGCCCGGCCCCGGACCTGGAACGCCGAGGAGTTCGGCATCGCACCCCACCAGCACGCCCCGCCCGGTGGCGTCCCGGAGCTGCGCGCGGCCTTCGCCGCGGACCTCGCCGCGCGCCGCGGCAGCCCGGTGGACCCGGCGCAGGTGCTGGTCACCAACGGCGCCACGCACGCCATCGCGGTCGTGCTGCACGCGATCCTGCACCCGGGCGACGAGGTGCTGGTGCTGTCGCCGCAGTGGCTGTTCGCCACCGGCCTGGTGTGGGCGGCCGGCGGGGTGCCGCGCGAGGTGCCGGTCTTCCTGGAGCTCGGCGCCGATCCCGACTTCGACTTCGTCACGGTGATCGAGCGGGCGGTGACCGGCCGGACCCGCGCGATCTACTTCAACAACCCCAACAACCCGACCGGGTACCGGCTGACCGAGCCGCAGCTCGCGGCACTCGCCGAGCTCGCCGAGCGGCACGACCTGTGGCTGATCGCCGACAACGCCTACGAGAACTACGACTTCACCCGTGACGGCTTCGTCCACCCCGCCACCGTCGGCCGGGCGGACGGGCGCACCTTCTCGGTGCACAGCTGCAGCAAGACCTACGCGATGCCGGGCGCCCGGGTGGGCTGCCTGGTCTCGCCGCCCGGGCTGACCGAGGCGCTGACCAAGTGGTCCCTGCACTCGCTCTACTCGGTCTCCACCGCGGCGCAGTTCGCCGCCCACGAGGCGCTGCGCACGCCGGCCCAGGAGCTGGCCCGGCGCCGCGACCGGGCCGCCGCGGCCTGGTGGCTCGCGGACTCGACGCTGGAGGTCCCGCACACCGCGGTCGCCGGCGGTCTGTACACCTTCCTCGACCTGGCCGCCTACGGGGACGGCGAGCGGTTCGTCGGCCACTGCGCCGACCTGGGCGTGGGCCTGGCCCCCGGCCGGGTGTTCGGCGCCCACTGCGGCGACTGGGCCCGGCTCTGTTTCACCGCCGCGCCACCGCCGTTGGTGGCCGAGGCGATCGAGCGCATCAACAAGATCTACAAGGAGGGCATCGATGAGCACTGACACGATCGTCCTGGAGCGTTCCGGCATCACGCCGTTCCTGCACCGCTACCAGGCCCCCGCGCGGGTCGGCCTCAAGGTGAACGCCTACCGGGGCTACGAGGTGGAGGGGCTGGCCCGGGCGCTGGCGGCGCCCGACCTGGCGGACTGCCCGCTGGAGTGCGTGATGGTCGGCGACTCCTACTTCATGACCCACCTGGGCCGGTCCAGCACCGTGCTGGCGGACGCCGCGGAGCGCGAGTGGGCGCTGGGCACGCTGGTCGGGCTGGTGGCGGAGGTGCGGGCGGCGCTGGACGCCTGCTTCCCCGCGCACCGACGGCCCTTCCTGCTCGCCGACCTGCCGGACGGCGCGACCGCCACGCCCGCCGCCGCCCTCGCCGCGGGCGAGCGCTTCCGGGCGGCGGGCGCCGACGCGGTCAAGGTGGAACTCGCCGGCGACCGCGACCTGGAGTGCCTGGAGGCGCTCGCGCTGACCGGGGGCACCACGCTCGGACACCTCGGCTACACGCCCCAGCGCGGCGCGCTGAGCCGGCACGGCGACAGCGTCGAGGACGCGCAGCGGATGTTCGCCCGGGCCCGCCGGGTGCGGGACGCGGGCGCCGCCGGACTGATCGTCGAGATGGTCAGCGAACCGGTCAACCAGGCGCTGAGCCGGCCGGACCCGGACGGGATCCCGCTGTACTCGGTGTTCAGCGGCCGGGCCGAGTGGGGCGGGCAGAGCCTCAACGTCTGGGACGCGGTGGTCCGCCCGGCCGGGCGCAGCCGGTTCTTCCCGCCCACCGCGGTGCTCGACGCCGCCCAGGTCCCCACCGCCTACACCCCCGACCTGATCGCGGACCGGATGGCGGAGCTGGTCCGACTCACCCTGGACGGCCGGTTCCCGCTCTCGCCGCGCACCGCCCTGACCCCCGAGGAGACCGCGCAGGTCTCCGCGACCGAGCCCTGGAGCGCCTGATGACCACGATGACGACGACCACGGTGACCACGTCGACCACGTCGACCACGCTTACTGCGCCGACGACGGCGACCCCGAGCGGCACGGCGGTCTTCGACGAGCTCGAGTCCGCGGTGCGCACCTACTGCCGGCGATTCCCGGCCGTCTTCACCCGCGCCAGCGGGCACCGGATGTGGGACGAGGACGGCCGCGAGTTCCTGGACTTCCTGTCCGGCGCGGGCGCGCTGAACTACGGTCACAACCCGCCCGCCGTGCGCCGGGCGCTGGTGGACTACCTGCTCGCGGACGGGCCGGTGCACGGGCTGGACCTGCACACCGGCGCCAAGCGCCGTTTCCTGGAGCGCTTCCAGGCGGTCGTGCTGGCGCCGCGCGGCCTGGCGTACCGGGTGCAGTTCACTGGTCCGACCGGCACCAACGCGATCGAGGCCGCGTTCAAGGTGGCCCGCCGGGTCACCGGGCGCACCGACGTCGTCGCGTTCACCGGCGGCTTCCACGGGCTCTCGCTCGGCGCGCTCGCCGCCTCGGCCACCGCGTTCAAGCGCGACGCCGCCGGTGTCCCGCTCGGCAACGTGGTGCGGATGCCCTACGAGGGCTTCGCGGGCGAGGACGTGGACACGATCGACCACCTGACCCGGATGCTGGACGACCCGGGCAGCGGCATCTCCAAGCCCGCGGCCTTCGTGGTGGAGACCGTGCAGGGCGAGGGCGGTCTGGCCACCGCGAGCCCCGAGTGGCTGCGCCGGTTGGCCCGGGTGGCCCGCGAGCGCGACATCCTGCTGATTGTCGACGACATCCAGGCCGGCTGCGGGCGGACCGGTACCTTCTTCAGCTTCGAGCAGGCCGGGATCACGCCCGACCTGGTCTGCCTGTCCAAGTCGATCAGCGGGTACGGGCTGCCGATGGCGCTGCTGCTGGTGCGGCCGGAGCTGGACCAACTCGGGCCGGGGGAGCACAGCGGCACCTTCCGGGGCAACAACCTGGCCTTCGTCACCGCGACCGCCTGCCTGGACCACTGGGCCGACCCCGCGTTCGCCGCCGGCCTCGCCGAGCGGGTCCGGGTGCTGGACGGACTGCTGGACGACCTGGCGCTGCGGTTCGCGTCGCTCGGCTGCACGCCGCGCGGCCGGGGGCTGATCCGCGGCCTCGGCTTCACCGACCCGACGCTGGCGGACCGCGTCTCGCGCGCCGCGTTCGAGGCCGGCCTGCTGGTGGAGACCTCGGGTGCGCAGGGCCAGGTACTCAAGATCATGCCGCCGATCGTGCTGGCCGAGGACGAACTCGCCCGCGGCATCACGCTGCTCGCCGACGTCATCGACGCGGTCGCCCGCAAGGAGGAGAACCGATGACCACGCTGCTGTTCGACACCGACACCGAGCCCACCGACACCGAGCCCACCGACAACGCCACCGCTGAGGAAGGCCACGAGGAGGGCCACGACCACGCGCCCGGCATCGACGAGTCGGTGCTGCGCCGGATCGCCGACTCCTGGCCGCGCCGCGCCACCGTGCGCACCGACCTCGACCGGGTCACCGACCCGGGGGAGTACGACCCCGCGCTGCCCGACTACCCCGAGCGGCTGCTGCCCTTCGCCGAGCACCCGAAGTACCTGGCCGCGAGCCCGGAGGCCCGGCGGCGGGTGCAGACGCTGGCCTGGCTGGTCTACAACGAGCGGGTCATCGCCGCCGAGGAGCACGTGGCGAACCCCACCTTCGCGATGATCATGCACGGCGTCTTCCCGGGCGCCGACGGCGTGCACACCAAGCGGGCGGTCCAGCAGACCCACGTGGACGAGGTGTGGCACACCTACATGCACATGATCGCCATGCAGCGCACCCGTGAGCTGCGGCAGGTGACCGACGAGCCGGCCTACCCGCACACCGTCACCTACCGCCGGCTGTTGGAGGCCGAGGCGCAGGCCTCCGAGCGGTGGGAGCGCGACCTGCTCAAGCTGGTGTGGACCACCGTCTCGGAGATCAGCGTCAACGCCTACCTGGAGCTGCTCTCCCGGGACGAGACGGTCCAGCCGCTGCACACGCTGGTCCCGCGGCTGCACGCCCGCGACGAGTCCGCCCACTCCTCCGTCATGGTCGAGGTGGCCAAGGGCCTGTACACGCACCTGAACGCCGAGCAGCGACGGGCCTTCGTGGACGCCCTGCCGAAGGCGCTCAACGCCTTCGTCGCCCAGGACTTCGCGGTCTGGCCCGGCATCCTGCGGCACGCCGGGATCGCGGACGCCGAGGAGATCGTCGCGGACTGCCGACGCGCCTCGGGCAGCGGGCTGCTGGTGCGTGACTTCTCCGGGATCAGGCGGATCGTGCGCGAGATGGAGTTGACCGAGCTGGTCGGGTTCGACTTCGGGGCCGAGTGATGCGGCTGCCGGGCGGCCTGGCGGAACTGACCGCCGACGGGCACCGGTTGGCCGTGGCCGCCCTGGTCCAGTCGCTGGGCATCGGCCTCTTCACGGCCAGTTCGATCGCCTGGTTCACCCGCCACGTCGGGCTGACCGCCAACCAGGTGGCGACCGGGCTGGCGGTGGCCGGCGCCGCCGCCCTGGCGGGCTCGCTGCTGGCCGGCGTGCTCGCCGACCGGCACGGGGCCCGCCGGGTGCTCGCCACCGTGTACGCCGGGCGCGGGCTGTGCTTCCTCGCCTTCGCCTTCGTGACGAACCTGTGGCAGTACCTTCTGGTCACGCTCTGCTCGGTGGCCTTCGACCGGGCCGGGCCGCCGGTGCTCCAGGCCCTGGTCGCGGCGGCGGTGCCCGGGCAGCGCGAGCGGGGCCGGCTGCTGGCGGTGGTCAACGTGGTGCGCAACATCGGCCTGGGACTCGGGGCGATGGCCGGCGGGGTGACGCTCACCCTCGACACGGTGCAGGCCTACCGGATCACCATGCTGCTGGTCACCGCGGCCTTCCTGGCCGGTGCCCTGCTGGTGCTCCGCCTGCCGGCCCCGGCCCGGTCGACCGCCACCGCGGCCCGGCAGACCGGACGCACCCGGGCCCTGCCCGACCGGCACTACCTGGCGCTGACCGGTCTGAACTTCCTGCTCTCCTTCTTCGACGTGCTGCTGCTGGTCGCGATGCCGGTCTGGGTGCTGCAGCACACGTCCGCGCCCCGCGCGACGGTGTCGGTGCTGTACGGGCTCAACACCGTCCTGGTGGTGGTCGGCCAACTGCCGGTGAGCCGGCTGGCCGACGGGCTGCGGCGCAGCAGCCGGATGCTGCGGTGGGGCGGAGCCGCGCTGGCCGCGAGCAGCCTCTGCTTCGCCGGTGCGGGCGCGGCCCACGGCCGGACGGCGCTGCTGCTGCTGGTGGCGGCGATCGTGGCGCTGTCCGCGGGCGAGGTGATCACCACCTCCGCCACCTGGAACCTGTCGATCGCGCTCGCGCCGGACGGGGCGCGCGGCCGCTACCTGTCGGTCTTCGGCCTCGGCCTGGCCACCGAGCGGGTGCTCGGGCCGGTGCTGGTCACCGGGCTGCTGCTCGGCTCGGGGGCCGTCGGCTGGACGGGCGCGGCCGTGGTCTTCGCCCTGGCCGGCGCCGCGGCCGAGCGGGTCGCGCTGGCCGGCGGCGCCCGACCGGCCGCCCCGGCGACCGGC
>NZ_JBNQTI010000161.1:0-21213 GCF_050325825.1 Kitasatospora sp. LaBMicrA B282 | reverse complement strand
GGGGGCCGGTGGGTCCCCTTGGATGGGGGGTGTAAAATAAAAAGGCAACGCCCGCGCCGGCCCCCCCGCCCGTGCGCCTCCGCGGCCCCCCGCCGTCGTCGTTCCCGGCCGGGCGGGCCGGTGGGCGTGGCCCGGGCGAGGAGGGGGGCTCGGCCGAGTGGCGTGGCTCAGCCGAGCGGGGCGGCTCAGCCGAGCGGGGCGGTGAACGGGGCGGTGAGGCGGGCGGTCAGCTCGGCCAGCTGCGCCCGGGCGGCGGGGTCGTAGGCCTGCTCGTGGGCGGGGGCCTCGGTGAACCGGTCGAAGTAGCGGCCGGTGACCAGGGCGAGCTCCGGATCGGCGATCAGCCGGATGGTCGGGCGGACCCCCTCCTCGACGCCGAGCTGCGGCGCGAGGCCGAAGGCGCGCAGCCCCGGAGTGTCCATCAGGTGCGCCGGGTGCACGGCGTTCACGGTCAGCTGCTCGGCGGGCAGCTCGGCCGCGAGGTCGAAGGTCGCCATGATCAGCGCCAGCTTGCTGCGGCAGTACGCCACCACGCCGTCGTAGCCCTGCTCCAGCATCGGGTCGGCGAAGTCGATCGGGGCCTGGCCCATCGAGGCGACGTTGACCACCCGGGCGCCGGGGTGCCGGGTGAGCAGCGGGAGCAGCAGCCGGGTCAGCGCGTAGGGGGCCAGGTGGTTGACGGTGAGCTGCAACTCGTGGCCCTGGGCGCCGACACCGCGCACGGTGGGGCCCTCGACGCGCGCGATCGCGTTGTTGACCAGGACGTCCAGGCGGGGTTCGGCGGTGCGGACCCGTTCGGCCAGCGTGCGCACCTGGGCCAGGTCGGAGAGGTCGGCGAGGTAGCCGCGGGCGGTGGCGCCCAGGGCCCGGACCTCGGCGAGGACCTCGTCCAGCCGGTCGGGGTTGCGGCCGTGCAGCAGCAGGGTCGCCCCGCGGCGGGCCGACTCCAGGGCGAGCCCGCGGCCGAGGCCCCCGGTGGCCCCGGTGATCAGGAGGGTGCGGCCGGTGAGCGGCTGTGCGGTGGTCGTGTGCGGTGCATCGTTCATGATCTGATGATCATCCATCTCTGGATGAATATCAAGACCTTGATGACTTTCCCGTGGGTGGGGGCGGGCGGGGGCGGGCGGTGGGGGCAGGGAGCGGGTCGGGGAACTTGTGGGCGAACGGGCCGGGGGGGGGGGGGGGGGGGGGGGGGGGGGGGGGGGGGGGGGGGGGGGGGGCCGAGGCGAGGCAAGCGAAAGGCAGCCTCCCCCGGGCCCGGCGGTGGTGCGGTGGTGCCGTGGCGGTCGAGGGAGCGTCAGATCCGGTCGGCCGCGATCAGCAGGTAGTGGAAGCTGCCCTCCTTGTACGCGGTCAGGAAGGGGTCCTCGATGCCGGTGGCGACCGAGGACTGGGCGCGCAGCTCCCAGTACGGGATGGTGTCGGCGGTCAGGTCGACCACCGAGATCGGCACCAGGCCGTTGTTGGCCAGCGCCTTGAAGTAGGCGCTGCGCGGGTGGATGTTGCAGATGTAGTGCTCGTCGATCCGGCTGACTGCCTTGGAGCGCAGGCCGGTCACGTCGTTGGAGCAGCCGGTGATGCAGACGTAGCGGCCGCCGAACTCCAGCAGCCGGGCGAACTCGCCGAAGGCCTCGTCGAGGTCCACGTACATGGTGGTCTCGTTGGTCCAGATCGCCCGGCGCGAGCCGGTCTCCAGGCCGGTCTCCAGCATGTTGCGGAAGTGGAAGCGGACCTTGTCGGCCACCCCGCGCAGCTGGGCCTGCTCGTTGGCGAAGCCGACCTGGTACTCCGAGATGGAGACGCCGTCGATCTCGCAGCCGAACCGCTGGTTGGCCATGATGCTGCTGCCGCCGCGGCCGGAGCCGGCGTCGAGCAGCCGGTCGGTCGGCGCGATGGCGCCGAGGGCGTCCAGCAGGACCTCCGCCTGGGCGGTCTCCAGTCGGTGCAGCTCCTCGATGATCCGCTCGTTGCGGGTCTCCTCCGGGCCTTCGAGGACCGACGGGTCGTAGGGGCCCAGGCCGTAGTGGTGGTGGTACAGGCCGTCGACCTCGCCGAGCCGCAGGTTGACCGGGTCGTTCTGGTTGGTGTTCCAGTAGTTGGCCACCGACTTCTGGAAGGTGGTGCGCAGCACGTCGGCGGGGTTGGTGGTGGTCGTCATGGGGCCGGGGCTCCTCAGGTGAATCGGAATCATATGATGATGGGATGAATTTCGGGCGCCGGCTCCGTCGTCGGCGGAACCGGGTCCGAAGTCAGGGGGCCGGTCGGCCTGGCGGGTGACCGCGCGTCAGCTGCCCGGCGTGCCCGGCGGGCGCCAGACCGAGGCGGTGCCCAGGCCGGTCGGACCGGTGGGGATCCGGGCGCCGTCGAGCCGGCTGCTCACCGCCTCGGCGAACGCGGCCGCGGCCTGGCCGAGCTGCCGCAGGGCCTCTTCCTCGGCCTGTGCGCGCTTGCTCGCCGACTGGGCGTGCACCACGCGGTCGACGCCGGGGCGGGCGGGCGGCCGGGCGGCCGTCGTGCCGAGCCCGGTGGGCCCGCCGCCGAACGGGACCGGGGCCCCAGCCGACCGCGGGTCGCGCGGGCTCGGGGTGGCCGGGGGCGCAGTGGCCGGACTCGGGGCGGACGGCTCAGTCATGGGCCCGGGAGACCTCGACGTTCTCCAGCACGCCGAGCGCGTCCGGCACCAGGATCGCGGCCGAGTAGTAGGCGCTGACCAGGTAGGAGATCACGGCCTTCTCGTTGATGCCCATGAACCGGACGTTCAGGCCGGGCTCGTACTCGTCCGGGATGCCGGTCTGGTGCAGGCCGATCACGCCCTGGTTGGACTCGCCGGCGCGCATCGCGATGATCGAGGAGGTGTGCCCGTCGGCCACCGGGATCTTGCCGCACGGGAAGATCGGCACCCCGCGCCAGGCCGGGATGTGGTGCCCGCCGACGTCGACCGAGCCGAAGTAGATGCCGCGCTTGCTGCACTCGCGGCCGAAGGCGGCGATGGCCTTCGGGTGGGCGAAGAGGTGCGAGGTCTCGCGGCGCATGCTGAGCAGCTCGTCCAGGTCGTCCGGGGTGGGCGGGCCGGAGTGGGTCTGGATCCGCTGCTCGTAGTCGGCGTTGGCGAGCAGGCCGAAGTCCTCGTTGTTGACCAGCTCGTACTCCTGGCGCTCGCGCAGCGCCTCGATGGTGAGCTTCAACTGCTGCTCGATCTGGTTCATCGGGTCGTTGAACAGGTCGGCGACCCGGCTGTGCACCCGCAGCACGGTCTGTGCGACGCTCAGCTCGTACTCGCGCGGGGCGAGCTCGTAGTCGACGAAGGTGCTGGGCAGGTCGTGCTCGCCCTCGTGGCCGGCGGCCAGCTCGATCTCGGCCTCGCCGTGTTGGTTCTGCGCCTGCCCGGAGTCGGCGATGAACTGCTCGACCTGCTCGCGCAGTTCGGGGGAGCGCTCGAGCATCGCGTTGAACGCGGCCCAGGGCATGGTGAGCACGGTGCCGGCGGTGGCCGCCTTGACGGTGTACTCCCACAGCGCGTCGGACTGCTGGATCGCCTCGTCGCCGAGGTGGTCGCCGTCGGCCAGGTGGCCGAGCACGGCGGCCTCGCCGTACTTGCCGAGCCCGACCTTGTTGATCTTGCCGTGGGCGATCAGGAAGATCTCGTCGATCGGCTGGCCGGCCTCCACCAGCACCTCGCCGGCCGCGACGTCGCGCTGGGTGAACCGGCTCGCCAGCTCCCCCAGCAGCGCCTCGTCCTCGACGTCGCGCAGCACCGGCACCTCGCGCAGCGACGGCGGCACCACCCGGACCTGGGAGCCGGTCTTGGCGAAGGTCACCCGGCCGCGGCCGACCGCGTAGCTGAGCCGGCGGTTGACCCGGTAGGTACCACCGGAGACCTGGACCCAGGGCAGCGCGCGCAGCAGCCAGCGGGAGCTGATGCCCTGCATCTGCGGTTCGGACTTGGTGGTGGTGGCCAGGTTGCGCGCCGCCACCGTGCTCAGGCTGAGCTGGGCGCGCACCTGGACCTGCTGGGGTTCGGTCGGTGCCGGACCGGTCTCGATCGACATCGGCTCTCTCTCCATTCGTCACGGTCGCCGCAGCCGGGGGAAGACCGGCGCCGCGATGGAATCCGTTGCGTAGTCAGATTCCATCGCACGGCTGCGGCCCAAGAGGGGGACACCGCCGAAACCGCTGCTCTCCGGGGAAGCGTTTCTCCGACTTTGCGCCCCAAGGGCGCATCGAGCGCTCAAAGGGGCGTGCGCGGTACTGAAAAGCGCCCTATGAGAGAAACGCATGACCGTCAGTAGGTTTGGAGTTCGAGCCTATATGCGTGAGTCAGATCATCAGACAATAAAGGGCGGTGGTGAGGGGCAACGGAAATGACGCCCACCGGACGCCGGGTCCGGTCGGTGGGAGCGGTCTGTGGGAGCGGTGGGTGGGAGCGGTGTCGGCGGGGCCTGCTAGCGTCCCCGGCGTGACCGATCACCGTGCCATCGAGCTGCTGCGCGAGCACTCGGACCTAGCCGACCTCGCGGCCTACCCCTTCAACGTCGACATCGCCCGGGACGACCACGTCGAGGCGGTGCGGCTGGCCTCCGGCGCCGCCCTGGAGCCGGTGGCCGGGGACGACACGGGCGGCACCTACTTCGTCTGCGCCGACGGGGCGGTGCTCTACGCCGATTCCGAGGGCGCGGCGGGCGTGGTCGGCGACAGCCTCGACGAGGCCCTGGAGGTGATGATCGGTCTGCCGGGCTGGCACGGCTACCTCGGGCTCGACCCGGACGCCGACGACGCCGCGCTGGCCGCCGCCGTCGCCGAGACCGAGGAGGAGGAACGCGAGTACTACGGCCCCGAGCTCGACGAGGACCGGGCGACGCTGCTGGCCGGGTTGGGCCTGCGGCAGCTCCCGCAGCCCGAGCTGATCCGCCGGCTGCACCGCGCGCTGCTCCGCACCGAGCCGGACCACCTGCTGCTCAACGCCGAGGAGCTGTGCGCGTACCAGCCGCTCGACCGGCTGCCCCGCCCGCGGCCCTGGGAGAGTGCGCTAGGGGGTGTCTTTCGGATCACGCCGGGCGGTCGCCGCCGGGGCACGCACCTCGACGGCTTCTCGTCAGTCGCCGATGCTCCGCATGGACTCCCTCCTCGGCGCCGCCGATGCACGCACCCCAACGACGCCCGCTGATCCGACGTGATCCGAAAGACACCCCCTAACCCCGGCCCGGGCCGACCTGGCGCAGCTGCGGGCGGCGGCCGGCGAGCTGCCCGGGTGGGTCGCGGACCCGGCCCGCCGGGCGCGGGTGCTGGCGGCGGCCCGGTACGAGGTGGAGCCGGTGCGGGTGACGGCCCCGGCTGCGGAAGCGGAGCTCGCCCGCTGGCTGGCCGAGCTGGCGGCGACCGGCGGCGGCGCGGACCCGGCCGCCGAGCCCGACCTGGTCTGGGCCCGGCTCGCCCGGCAGCAGGGGCGCACCGAGTGGGCGCGCTGCCTCCTGGTGCGGCTGCTCGACGAGGCGGGGCCGCGGGACGCGGTGCTGCTGGGGGAGCTGGCCCGGGAAGCAGCGGAGCTGGGCGACCTCCCGCAGGCGGCCCGGGCGCAGCACCTGCACGCCTCGCTGCTGGACGATCCGCGCGAACGCGGCGCCGCCCTGACCGAGCTGGCCGCCCTGCGCCGCGGAGCCGGGAGCGGCGGCGGGACGGAGGCATAGCGGAGGCTGACGGGGGCGGGCTGGGCTGCGGGCCGGCGGTCGGCGCCGTCAGGCCTTGGCGCCGGGGCGGCGGTCGGCCGGGCGGCGGGGCGGGATCGGGGTGGCGGGGAAGTCGCGCGGGCCGGTCCACAGCGCGGGGACGGCGTCGCAGCGGCGGGCCAGCGCGTAAGCGATGGGCTCGTAGTTGACCCGCCAGCCGTGGAAGTGCGGGTACGCCAGCACGCTCGGGCGCTCGGTGGCGAAGCCGGCGGCGTTGATCATGGTGACGGCGGCGTCGAACTCGGCGTAGCCGATCCGGATCGGGCCGTCCGGCTCCGGGTCCGGGTCGAAGTCGATCCGGACCACCCGGGCGATGTCGCGCAGCGCGGTGAAGCCGGCCCGCAGCACCAGCCGGGCCTCCGGCGGGGCGGTGCGCGGGCTGACGGCCAGTTGGATGGCGGCCGCGTCCATCACCGCGATCAGCCCGACGATCCAGCTGCGGTACGGCTGCGGCGAGCGGAAGGCGAGCAGCACCGGGTAGTTGGAGTGGCTCTCGCCCAGTTCGGCCGCCAGTCGCTCCCAGTCCCGGTAGAGCTGCGGCAGCGCGGTCTCGGTGTCCACCAGTGACTGGCGGGCCAGCAGCTCGGGCCCCCAGGCGGGCTCGCCGGCCCGGGACTGCAGCAGGGTCACTTCCAGCTCGCGGCGGTTGTAGGAGGTGTAGAGGGTCGGCAGGTAGGCGATCTGCAGCGCGATCACCACCGGTCCGCTGGCCGCCGCCAGGAAGTCCAGCACCGAGAGCCGCAGCCGGTCGCCGCTGGCGAAACCGAGGGTGAAGAGGCTGGACCCGGCCTCGCGCACCGAGACGCTCCAGGAGAGCCCGGAGTCGGCGTGCAGCAACAGGGTGAAGCAGGCCAGCAGCGCGCAGAGCCAGCAGAACAGCATGCCGACCAGCACCAGCGGGGCCAGCCAGGCCTGCGCCCGGTCGTGCGCGCGGTAGTTCCCGAACGGGGCCGCGACCGTGTGCAGCAGGGCGCGCAGCGAGCGCCAGAGCCACCACTGGAGCGAGGAGTAGAGCCCGCGCGGCACCACCAGGGTGCGCAGGATGCTGGCGATGGTCAGCGCGAGCAGCACGGCGCCGCCGAGCCCGGAGATCAACCTCATGGCGGCCATTGTCGATCATCGGGCGGGCCGAGGGGCGGTCGGGGCCGCGCGGTGGCGGCTACGGCTGGGTGGCGGTGGCTACGGCCGGGCGGTGCCGGCGCTTCGTCGGGCGACCACGGCGTCGAAGAGCGGCCAGCCGTCGAGGTGCCGGGTCCTCGGGTCGCCCGGGTCCCAGCCGTCGGCGCGGACCTGGTCGAGCAGGGCCCTGGCGGTGCCGGGTTCGTGCAGGTTCAGCCAGTCGCCGCCGGTGGTCCCGACCGCCCCCGAGTGCAGGATGCCGTCCGGGACCAGGCGGCCGGGACCGTCGCGGAAGACGAGCCACACCCGGCCCGCGGCGCCCCGGCGGCGCAGCGTCAGGATCTCGCGGCAGTCCTGGTAACGGCCGACGACCCGGGATTCGTCGACGTCGTGCGCGTGGCCCACGGTCCAGCGGAAGGTCTCCTCGCCGACGACGAGGTTCCGGGCCTGTCCGCTCCTGCGCACCATGGGGGGAGGATAGCCGAGGGGCGGACGACGCCGGTCGTCCGCCCCTCGATCGGCTCCGGTCGGTGCCGGAGGTGCCGTCAACTGGGTTGCCGGGAGAGCTGGCTGAAGCGTTCCAGGCTCTGCTGGTAGGCCACCGGGGTGACGTGCATCGGGCCGGTGTACGGGTGGGTCATGTGCAGCACCAGGTAGATGCCGAAGCCGACCACCGCGCCGACCAGGCCCAGCGCGATCGCCTCCCGCCGGTGGAAGGTGAGCCCCGCGATCGGTGCGTACAGCAGGACCAGCAGGCCGGTGCCGACCAGCGCGGGGTAGAGCGGGGAGGGGAGCGAGAGCGAGGTGTCGGCGAGGCGGACCTGGCGCTTGGTGTAGATGTCGTCCAGGTCGCTCAGTTCGGTGGTGCGCTGCGGCGAGTCGGGCTCGGCCTGCACGTGGGCGCGGACCGCGTCCAGGCCGGCCCAGGTGCCGGGGTCCGAACCGCCGTGGGTCATCGCGCTGAAGTCCGGGCCGATCACGTCGTTGACGTAGGAGCGCAGCAGCGGCCGGGTACTGGCGTCGGCGTCGGTGTACGCGGCGTTCAGCGCGCGGGCCTCGTCCCAGGTGTGGCCGCGGGCGGTGTTCAGGTTGGACCAGGAGCCGGCGATCAGGAAGGCGGCGACCAGGATGAAGGAGGAGAGCGAGGCCGAACCGAGGAAGCTGAGCGCGCCCCCGGAGAAGGTCCCCTCGCGGGACCGGTGGGTGCGGCCGAAGGCGGCCAGGATGCCCACGGCCACGGCGGCGCCGAAGGCCACGGCGAGGACGATTCCGATGCTCAACGACGTCTCCCGGTGTGCTGGTTGATGAAACTGACGGCGGCCGCGAGGACGGCCGGGACGGTGATGACGACGAGCGCGAACGCGCTCTGGGCGTCCGCCGGGGGCGTGGAGGCGTCCGGTGGGCGGGTCGGGACCGCGGTGACCGCGTGCACCTGGGCGGGCGGCGGGGGCGGTGGCAGGTGGGTGGCGGGCCGGGGCGGCGGCGGTGGGGTCGGGTGCGCTGCGGGGGCGGCCGCCTTGGGCGGGGGCGGGCTGGGCGCGGGGGGTGGTGGCGGTGGTGGGGGTGTCGGGCGCGGGGTCGGCGCTGGGGGCGGCGGTGCTGGGGTCGGGGGCGGCAGGGGCGCCTCCGAGGCCTCGCAGGGCGGGGGCGGTGGTGGGGGCGGCGGGCACCAGCACCAGTGGTGCGGCAGGCCCGGCGCGGGCGGCGGGCAGGGTGGCGGGGGCGGTGCCGGCGGCGGACACAGGTGCGGGGGGTGCGGCGGGAGCGGTGGGTGGGGCAGGTCGGGGCGGCCCCCGGCGTCGGCCCTGGTGTCGGCCTCGGTGTGGTCGGGGCGGTCCTGGTGGTGGCCGCGGTGGTCCGGCACGGAGCCGGGGTGCCCGGGGACCGGCCCGCCCAACAGGTGGTGCCGGTCCGGCAGCTGCGGCCGGCCGTCGTCGTCGCCTTGCATGCGCAGGACGATAATCAGCTGCGAACGTGCCGGAGCAACGATTTGCGCCCTCCGGGCGGGAATTGACCCCTGCGGGGGGTGCAGGATCGGTTCGCCGTACGTGCGCCGAACTCATGTTCCGTTGGAGGGGAGCTTTGGACGGGTTGGGGCCGGTCGAGCGCCGTCGGGCCCGACCGAGCCCGGCTCAGGTCGGCCCGGGCACGCGGCCGGGTCAGCCCGCCAGGTAGCGGCGGAGCAGCAACTTGCACTCGGCGATCAGCGTCGGATCGCCGTCCCGGTCGTGCTGGAAGGCGAGTTTGAGCACCGCATCCGCGCACTCCAGGGCCACCCGCAGGGCCAGCGGGCCGGGGCGGGTCGCGTCGCCGGTCAGCTGCTCGTCGGTGAGCCGGTGCAGCAGCCGGGCGACCGCGCTGTTGTTGTCGAGGGTGCCGTCCAGCAGGTGTTCGACGTCGGTCAGGGCCGGCGGGGTCGGGCCGGTGAGGCCGAAGTCCAGCGCGCCGAAGCCGGGCACCGCGCGCTTCATCGCGACGAACTCCTCCACCGCGAGGTCCACGAACCCGCCGATGTCCTGCGGCGACTCGGCCGCCAGCCGCCGGGTCAGCCGGTCCAGGTAGCGCCGCAGGTTGCGCCGGGCCAGCGCGGCGAGCAGGCTCTGCTTGCCGGTGAAGAACTGGTAGAGCGTGCCGATCGGGACCTGGGCGCGGGCGGCGATCTCCTTGGTGGTCAGCGCGGCCGCGCCCACCTCGTCGAGCAACTCGGCACAGGCGTCCAGGATCCGCTCCAGCCGCTCCTGGCTGCGCTGCTGCACCGGCTTGCGCCGCAGCTCGGGTTCCGCCGCTTCGAGGCTCAACTCGCTCATCCGCCGTCCGCTCCCGTCCGCTCCCGTGGTCGCCCGCCGTGGCACCCTTTGAACTACTCTGCCGCATCCCGGGGTTCCGGGCGAATGCATATCATGAGCCCGCCTCGGATTGCCTGGACGGCGCGGTCGGTCCGGGCGGTGCGGCGCCGGACCCGGCGAAGGCGCGGCAACTGGCCCTGGCCCGACTGGTGCTGGCCGATCCGGCGGTCCTGGCCCGTCTCGCTGCTGAACGCCCCGGACGCGCGGCCCCGTGACCCGCGGCCCGTCGTGGGCGTTGATGGCCGTAGCGGGTTCGGTGGACGAGGGTGGGCTGGGATGACGGTGGCAGCGGTACCGCGGGCGGTGTTCGACCGCACCGGTCTGGTCATGACCGGCGTCGGCGGCCCGGACGCCGGTTCCCGGCGGGCGGGGGAGCGCCTGGAGCGGCTGTTCGAGGAGCGCTGCGACCGGCTGCGCGCCGCCGGCCTGGCCGACCGCACGGCCGTCGACCTCGCCGCGGACGCGGACCAGGCGGGCGACTCCGCGCTGACCTACGACCTGCTCGACGCCCGCGCCAACCAGCTGGCCCGGTTCCTGCTCGCCCGCGGGGTCCGCCCGGGCGACCGGGTCGGCCTGCTCTTCGACCGGGCCCTGCCCTCGTACGTCGGGATGTTGGCCGTCCTCAAGGCCGGGGCCGCCTACGTCCCGCTCGACGTCGGCTTCCCCGCCGAGCGCATCGCCTTCATCACGGGCGACGCCGGCGTCGGCCTGCTGCTCACCCTCGCCCACCTGCGGGCGGGCCTCGGGCCGGGGGCGACCGACCTGCCGTGCGAGGTGCTGTGCCTGGACGAGGCGGCGCCGGCCGTCGCCGCGTGCGGCACTCACCGGGTGGCCGAAGCCGAGCGCTGCGGCCCGGGCGACGACCTGGCGTACGTGATCTACACCTCCGGGTCGACCGGCCGGCCCAAGGGCGTCGCGGTGGAGCACGCCGCCATCTGCAACTTCGTCCGGGTCGCGGCCGAGGCGTACGGCATCCGTCCCGACGACCGCGTGTACCAGGGCATGACCATCGCCTTCGACTTCTCGATCGAGGAGCTCTGGGTGCCCTGGCTGGCCGGTGCCACCGTGGTGCCCAAACCGGGCGGCGGCAGCCTGGTCGGGTACGAGCTCCACGAGTTCCTCGTCGACCGGCGGATCACCGCGCTCTGCTGCGTCCCGACCCTGCTGGCCACCCTGGAGGAGGAGTTGCCGCAGCTGCGGTTCCTGCTGGTCTCCGGGGAGGCCTGCCCGCCGGACCTGGTGGCCCGCTGGCACCGGCCCGGCCGCCGCTTCCTCAACGTGTACGGGCCGACCGAGGCGACGGTCAGCGCGACCTGGACGACGGTCCACCCCGAGCGGCCGGTGACCATCGGCGTCCCGCTGCCGACCTACTCGGTGGTCGTCCTGGACCCGGAGCAGGACCGGGCGTTGGACCGCGGCGAGACCGGGGAGCTCGGCATCGCGGGCATCGGCCTGGCCCGCGGGTACCTCAACCGGGACGAGCTCACCGAGCGGGTGTTCGTCAAGGACTTCCTGGGCATCGCCGACAACCCCTCCGGACGGATCTACCGCACCGGCGACCTCGCCCGGTTCGACGCGGCCGGGCAGATCGAGTACCTGGGCCGGATCGACACCCAGGTCAAGGTCCGCGGCTACCGGATCGAGCTGACCGAGATCGAGTCGGTGCTGCGGCAACTGCCGGGGATCGCCCAGGCGGTGGTGACCGCCGTCGAGCCCGAGCCCGGGGTGGTCGAGCTGGCGGGCTACTACAGCCTGCGCAGAAACGTGCCTGCCCCGAGCGCGCGGGAACTCGCGGCCCGGCTGCGCGAGCGGCTGCCGGGCTACATGGTGCCGAAGTACCTGGAGCGGCTCGACGCCATCCCGATGACCGCCGGGGACAAGGCGGACCGCCGCAACCTGCCCGCCCCGACCGGGCTGCACCTAGCCGGCGGGCCGGTGCATACCGCTGTGGTGCGCACCTCCCCGGCGCACACTGCCCCGGCGCACAGCGCCCCGGCCACGGCGACCGAACGCCTGCTGGCCGAGGCGCTGGCGGCGGCACTGCGCCGGCCCGAAGTCCCGGTCGACAGCCACTTCTTCGACGAGCTCGGGGCCGACTCCCTGGTGCTGGCCCGGTTCTGCGCGCGGGTGCGCGAACGCCCGGGGGCGCCCGTGGTGTCGATGCGGGACGTGTACCTCGCGCCGACCGTCCGGAGCCTGGCCGTGGCCGTGACGGCTGGTCAGCAGCCGGCAGCCGCCGAGCGGCCGGCCCCCGCAGCGGAGCCGCCGCCCGCACCGCACGACGCGGGGGCGCGCCTTCCCCCGGTGGCGACCTGGCGGTACCTGCTCTGCGGCACGCTCCAGGCGCTGGCCCTGATCGCCCTGCTCTCCGGCTACGCGGTGGCCGCCGCCGCGGGCGCCGGTTGGGTGGCCGCGGCTCGGTCCGCGCTCGGCGGCTACCTGCGGGCGGTCGCGGTCGGCGGGACGGGCTTCGCCGTGCTCTGCGCCGTCCCCGTCGTGGCCAAGTGGCTGCTGATCGGCCGCTGGCGGCCGCGGGAGATCCGGCTGTGGAGCCTCGGGTACCTCCGGTTCTGGCTGGTCCGGCTGCTGGTCGGGTCCAGCCCGCTGCGGCTCTTCGTCGGATCACCGCTCCAGGTGCTCCACCTGCGGCTGCTCGGCGCGCGGATCGGACGGAACGTGCTGATCCTCACCGACCGGCTGCCGGTCTGCACCGACCTGCTCACCATCGGGGACGGTGCGGTGATCCGCCGCGACGCCCGGCTCGACGGCTACCGGGCGGACCGCGACCGGATCCGCACCGGCCGCATCACCCTCGGCCGGCAGGCGTTCGTGGGCGAGGCGAGCACGCTGGACATGGGCGTGGCGCTGGGGGAGGGCGCCCAACTCGGCCACAGCTCCAGCCTGCACCAGGGCCAGGCGGTGCCCGACGGCGAGTCCTGGCACGGTTCGCCGGCCCGCCGCTGCACCGTCGAGTACCGGGCCACCGGTGCGGCGCCCCGCAGTGCCGTGCGTCGGGTCGGCTACCCGGTCGTCCAGTTGCTGAGCCTGCTGCTGGTCGGCGCTCCGGTGCTGCTGTTCACCGCCGAGTCGGTCGGCCGAGCCGTCGCACGGTGGTGGGCCGCCGGTGGACCGGATGGCTGGGCCGCCGGTGGCCAGGGTGCCTGGGCAGCCGAGTCGCTGCTGCTGGCCGCGCTGTGCGCCGCCGGCTGGTGCGGCCTGCTCGCGCTCGCGGTCGGGGTGCCGCGGCTGGCCGCGCTGCTGGTCGAACCGGACCGGGACCACCCGCTGCACGGGTTCCGCTATGCGGTCCACCGGGCGGCCGTGCGGTTCGGGAACTCGCGCACCCTCGGCTACCTGGTGGGCGACAGTTCGCTGGTCGTCCACTACCTCCGGGCGCTCGGCTACCGGCTGCACCGGGTGGTGCAGACCGGCTCCAACTTCGGCATCGAGACCCGGCAGGACGCTCCCCACCTCACCTCGGTCGGCACCGGGACGATGGCCTGCGACGGCCTGTCGATCGTCAACGCCGAGTACTCCGCCACCTCGTTCCGGCTGCGCCGCACCAGGATCGGGGCCCGCAACTTCCTCGGCAACGAGGTGGTCTTCCCCGCCGGCGGGCGAGTGGGCGACAACTGCCTGCTCGCCACCAAGGTCCTGGTCCCGCTGGACGGCCCGGTGCGGCAGGACACCGGGCTGCTCGGCTCGCCGTGCTTCGAGATCCCGCGCACGGTCCGCCGGGACGCCCGCGCCGACCCCGGTGCCGGCGGCGGCGCGGACTTCCGCCGCCGGCTCGCCGCCAAGACGCGCCACAACCTGGTCAGCGCCGCGGTGTTCGCGCTCACCCGCAGCGTCGGCCTGGGCGGTGTCGTGCTGGTCAACATCGTCGCCGTCGAGGTGTCCCGGCGGGCCGGCCCGGTGGCCGTCGCCGCCGGGGTCGTGGTCAGCTACCTGTACTCGCTGGGCTCCGCGATCCTGGTCGAACGGGCGGCGCTGGGCTTCGGCCGGTTGCGACCCACCCTCAGTTCCATCTACGAGCCGGTGTACTGGCGGTACGAGCGCCAGTGGAAGCTCGACTGCACCCGGCAGGCGACCGTGCTCGACGGCACCCCGTTCAAGCCGCTGGTCTGGCGGCTGCTCGGCGTCCGCGTCGGCCGCCGGGTGCTCGACGACGGTGTCCGCATCCCCGAGCGGACCCTGGTCTCGATCGGCGACGGCAGCGTGCTCGGGGCCGGGAGCGTGCTGCAGGGGCACTCCATGGAGGACGGCACCTTCAAGTCCGACCGGATCGTGGTGGGCGCGGGCTGCACCATCGGAGCGGGCGCGTTCGTCCACTACGGCGTGACCATGGCCGACGGCTCGGTGCTGGCGGCGGACGCGTTCCTGATGAAGGGCAGCGAGGTGCGCGCGGACAGCTGCTGGCGCGGCAACCCTGCTACTGAGCTTCCTGCCATCGAGGCGCCGGCCTCCGAGGCGCCGGTTCGTGCCGCCCGTCCGGAGCTGCCGGGGCCGGGCCGGCAGGACCTTCGGTGGGGACTCGCCGAACCCGCCGGCCGCGGAGCCGCCGAAGACCGGGGCGGTGCCGCATCCTGACCGCACGCACCGCAGGACCGCACGCACCGCAGGACCGGACGCACCGCCCAGTCGATCCAGGGAGAGACCGTTGCACATCACCGACGCGCGCACGGGCCGGCGCACCCCGGTCCGCCCCGGCCGGGCCGGACTCCTGCGGGTGACCCTCGACGTCGGCGGGCCGGGCCACCTGTTCGGCCTCCGGGACCTGCGTGCCCTGCTGACCGGGGACGTGCTGGCCCGCGCCTGCGAGATCCAGGGCCTGCAGGTGTTCACCGAGCTCGCCCACCCGGCCGCCCCCGCAGACGGGCTCCGGGTGCTGCTGGCGGCCGCCGACCGGCTCGGCATCCACCCGCCCGCCCGGCTGAGCCCGCGCGAGGAGGCGGTGGAAGGGGCGGAAGCGGCGGACGCCGCGGGCCGGTCGGCGGCCGACCTGACCATCACCAGCCGCCCGCCCGCCGAGCCCGGTCTGCCGGCCGAGCCCGGTCCGCCGGCCGTGCCGCTGCTGGCCGTCGGCCCGGTGACCGGAGCGCTACCGGACGCGGATCCGGCGCCCGACGCCGAGCCGCTGTCCCCGATCGCGGCCGGCGAGCCGGACCCGCTCGCGCTGCGCCTGGCCCTGCTCGACCACGCCCCCGCCGCCCCGCTCGCCCTGGACGTCGACGCGCTCTCCGCGGCCGCGGCCACGCTGGCCCGCTGGCGCGCACTGGTGGCCGACCTCGCCAACGAACCGTCCCGCCCGCTGGACGCCGACCTGGTCCGGGCGAGCATCGACGCCGTGCACGAGGACCTGGACGCCCGGGTCGCGCTGCGGGCCGTGCAGGCGGTGGCGGAGCGGGCCGACCTGGCGGCGGGCACCCGCTTCGAGACCTGCGTCCGCCTGGACCAGGTCCTCGCCCTCGAACTCGGCCGCGACATCGGCCGTGACCCCGGCCGCGGACCGCACTGACCGCACTGACCGCACTGACCGGGCTGCCACCCGCCTGCTGAGCGGCTGCCGCACCGGCCTCGGGGTCCTCACGCCACCAGCGGCGGCAGCCGGAGCGGCTGCTGCAACGCCTGGTAGCTGGCGTAAGCCGACCACATGAACGGGATGTACCCGAGGTAGCCGACCACCGGCATCGCGAACAGGTGCGCGGTGCCGTCCAGCCCCGGTACGTGGTACGCCCACACCAGCGCCGAGCGGGAGTTCCACATCTCCCAGAAGAACCCGCAGACCAGCGCGGCCGCGCCGAGGGTGACCAGGAGCCCCCAGCGGCGGTGGGCGGCGTCCGCCAGCAGGCTCGGCCGGCCGGCCAGGGCGTTGACCGGGTCCAGCAGCAGGAAGAGCACCAGCCAGAGCAGCGGGTACGCCTCGTTCGGCCACACGGCGAGCACGACCAGCACCGGCAGCACGGCCGCCGGCAGCGCCCGGAGCACCGGGCCGGGGATCCGCCCCGGCTCGCCGACCTGCCCGCCGACCGGCCGCGGCGCGCCGGTGCGGCGGAACGAGCGGGCCAGCTCCGCGGTCACGAAGAGCGCGGGCAGCACGGTGGCGAAGTCGAGGGAGTAGAGCAGCGCCCAGGTTGGTGAGCGGTCCCAGTTGGTCGGGGCGTACGTCCAGTTCCCGGTGAGCAGGTTGAGGCCCTCGTAGGCCCACCAGAACGGCACCGAGAGCGCGAACACCCCCGCGTACCGCCATCCCGCACGGGTGAGCGGGGAGGTCCCGGTCCGCCGGAGCACGAGTGCGTCGGCGATCACCACGTAGCCCAGCCAGGTGCCGAAGAAGCCCAGCCGGCCGACCGAGCCCGCCACCTGCCAGTACACCGGCCAGCAGACCGCCAGCAGCACCGCCCCGAGCACCACCCGGCCCACCAGCGGGCGGCGGGCGGTCGCGACGGCGGGGGTGATCGTGTCGACCATGTGCTGCCTCCTGTCGCGGCTACCGGCGGGGCGGCCGGGTGGATCCGCGCGCTTCTCCGGCCTTCTCGGGCCTTCTCGGGCCTGCTTGGGCGCCACCCATTCCATTAGACGCCGCCGCGCCCCCGGCGGCCCAGAGCGCGTGGGCGTGCGGTCGGCGCCCCGCCGGCGTGCAGGCCCTCCTGCCAGGGCCGGGATCGCGGCCGAACGGTCCCGCCGGGGGCGATCTACCATGAGACACAAGCATGAGACACAAGGTCTTCTCGGTCCCCGCAGCTGCCCACGGCGAAACGGTAGGGAGGCCGGCATGGAGTTCGGGAACGGATCCGGGCGGATGGACACCACACGCTATCTGCCGATCTCCGAGCACGGCCTGATCGGTGATCTCCGCACCGCCGCGCTCGTCGGGACCAACGGCACCATCGACTGGTACTGCTGCCCCCGCTTCGACGCACCCAGCGTCTTCGGGTCCATCCTGGACGCCGACCGGGGCGGGTCGTTCGAACTCGCCGCCGACGTGCCGGCGCGCACCCGGCAGTTCTACTTCCCCGACACCAACGTGCTGATCACGCGGTTCTACGCCGCCGACGGGGTGGCGGAGATCCAGGACTTCATGCCGGTCGTCGACGGGTCTCGCGAGGCGGCCCGACACCGGCTGATCCGGCGCGTGGTGTGCGTCCGGGGCACGCTGCCGTTCGCCGCGCTGATCGCTCCCCGGTTCGGCTACGGGGCCGAACCGCACACCGTGCACGCGCAGGCGCACGAGGCGGTCTTCGAGTCCCCGTCGATCTCGCTGGCGCTGACCTCCACCGCGCCGCTCGAGTGCGACGGCACGGACGTGCGCTCGCACTTCAAACTCCTCGAAGGGGAGTCGGTGGTGTTCGCCCTCGACCAGGTCGGCGACGACGTCCACCCGCGGGCCTGTCCGCACGCCGAGGCGCAGGAGCAGTTCGAGGCGACGGTCCGGTTCTGGTCCCATTGGCTGGGCCGCTCGCGCTACCGCGGCCGGTGGCGGGAGATGGTGCACCGCTCCGCGCTGGCGCTGAAGCTGCTCACCTACGCGCCGACCGGGGCGATCGTGGCCGCGCCGACGACCAGCCTGCCCGAGTGGGTCGGTGGTGAACGCAACTGGGACTACCGGTACGTCTGGGTGCGCGACGCCGCCTTCTGCGTCTACGCCATGCTCCGGCTGGGCTTCACCTCGGAGGCCGAGGCGTTCATGGGGTTCCTGTCGCAGCGGTGCATCAGGCGCGGGAACGGCCCCGCCAGTCCGCTGCAGATCATGTACGGCATCGACGGGCGCAGCGAGCTGCCCGAGTCCGAGCTCGGCCACCTCGAGGGGTACCTGGGATCCGCTCCGGTGCGGGTCGGCAACGCCGCCACCAAGCAGCTCCAGCTGGACATCTACGGAGCGCTGATCGACTCCGTCTACCTGTACGACAAGTGGGGGCAGCCGATCAGCAGCGAGCACTGGGACGAGGTCGGCGCGGTGGTGGACTGGCTCTGCGACCACTGGGACCAGCCCGACGAGGGCGTCTGGGAGACCAGGGGCGGCCGGCGCAACTTCGTCTACTCGCGACTGATGTGCTGGGTGGCGATCGAACGGGCGATCCGGATGGCCAACCGGCGCGGCCTGCCGGCCGACCTCCCGCGCTGGCAGCGGAGCCGGGACGCGATCTACCGGCAGATCATGCGAGAGGGCTGGTCGGCCGAGCGCGGGGCGTTCGTCCAGGGGCTGGGCGGCGACGTGCTCGACGCTTCGGTGCTGATGATGCCGATGGCCAAGTTCATCTCGCCCACCGACCCCAAGTGGCTCTCGACCCTGGACGCGCTCACCGCGGACCTGGTCTCCGACTCGCTGGTCTACCGCTACGACCCGCAGGCCAGCCCCGACGGCCTGCGCGGCTCCGAGGGCACGTTCTCGATCTGCTCCTTCTGGTACGTCGAGGCGCTCGCCCGCGCCGGGCGCCTGGAGGAGGCCCGGCTGGCCTTCGAGAAGATGCTCACCTACGCCAACCACGTCGGCCTCTACGCCGAGGAGATCGGCCGCACCGGGGAACAACTCGGCAACTTCCCACAGGCGTTCACCCACCTCTCGCTGATCAGTGCCGCCGTCAACCTGGACCGCGCCCTCGGTTGAGACCGCCTGGGGGCTGGTGTTCTGACGGCGACTCACTAACATGAGGTCTCCTCATCTCTCTCTGGGGGGTTGGACATGCCGAACCGAAGTGAGCTGCCGGCCGGGTTCCGCTGGGGTGTCTCCACGGCTGCGTACCAGATCGAGGGCGCGGCGGACGAGGACGGGCGCGGCCCCTCGGTGTGGGACGTGTTCGCGGCGCGGCCGGGGGCGGTGCGGGGTGGGCACACGGGTGCGGTGGCGTGTGACCACTACCACCGCTACGCCGAGGACGTGGCGCTGATGTGCGGGCTGGGGGTGGACGGGTACCGGTTCTCGATCGCCTGGCCGCGGGTGCAGCCGGCGGGGCGCGGGGTGGCCAATCCGGCCGGCCTGGCCTTCTACGACCGCCTGGTGGACGCGCTGTTGGCGGCGGGGATCACGCCGCTGCCCACGCTCTTCCACTGGGACCTGCCGCAGGGTCTGGAGGAGGGCGGTGGCTGGCTGGCCCGGGACACGGCGTACCGGTTCGCGGAGTACGCGGAGCTGGTGGTGGACCGGCTCGGGGACCGGGTGCCGGCGTGGATCACCCTCAACGAGCCCTTCGTCCACATGGTCTTCGGCTACGCGCTGGGGACCCACGCCCCGGGGCGGACGCTGATGCTGGACGCGCTGCCGGCGGCGCACCACCAGTTGCTGGGGCACGGGTTGGCGGCGGCGGTGCTGCGCGGGCGGGGGCACGAGGTGCTGATCGCCAACAACCTGACCCCGGTGTGGCCGGCGAGCCCCGAGCCCGCTGACGTGGCGGCCGCGGCGGCCTACGACGCGCTGCACAACCGCCTGTTCACCGACCCGCTGCTGCTGGGCCGCTACCCGGACCTGAGCGCGTACGGCGTCGGCGCGGACCTCGGCGGGTGCGTGCGGGACGGCGATCTGAAGCTGATCGGTTCCCCCGGCCTGGACGGCCTCGGCCTCAACTACTACAACCCCACCCGGATCGCCGCCCCCACCGACCCCGGCCTCCCGTTCGCCGAAGCCGAGATCGAGGGCGTCCCGCGCACGGCCTTCGGCTGGCCGGTGGTCCCCGACGGCCTGCGCGAACTCCTGGCGGGCTTGCGGGAACGCTACGGCTCGGTGCTGCCGCCGATCACCATCACCGAGAACGGCTGCTCGGTCGCCGACGAGGTGGCCGCGGACGGCACGGTCGACGACCGCCCCCGGATCGACTTCATGTCCGGCCACCTGGACGCCCTCGCCGCGGCGATCGCGGAGGGCGCGGACGTGCGGGGGTACTACACCTGGTCCTTGCTCGACAACTTCGAGTGGGCCGAGGGCTACCACCAACGCTTCGGCCTGGTGCACGTCGACTTCGCGACGCAGCGGCGGACGCCGAAGGCGTCGTACGGGTGGTACCGGGACCTGATCGCGGCACACCGGGCTCGCTGAGAAGGGAAGTTGGGCCATCGCGCCACCGAGATTCTGAACGGATCGATGCGGGTCCATGCGCGCGATGGAACAGGGTGCCCATTGACTGTGCGGTGCGGTCGAGGCATGGAGCCAGGGTGTTCGATGGTAGCCACGGCGACCGCGGGCGGCGATGGCCTGACCGATCAGTCCAGGCTTGGCTCACGAAGGGCGCCATGAGTCGCGATAGTCGCTGTGATCGGCGTAAACCGTGGCGAGTAGGCGGAGGGTGGTCTGCAACTCCTCACGGTGAGCCGCCGGTGCCGACCCCGTGGTGTGTGGGGACTCGCAGACGTCCACGATGGCTTGCTTCGCCGCGACCTCGGCGAGGATCCGTGCGGGGTTGAATCGTGCGATGTGGTCTCCGATGCCCAGGAAAGCGTTGGAGACCTCCGCGCCGTTGTCCAGGACGACGACTGTCCGTTCCGCCCGCCACTGTCCATCGTTGATCATGGCGTCGCGGGCCTGGTTGCAGTCGTCCTGAAGTCGGGCGCGGAGGAAGGCCACCAGTCCTTGCGTAGTGGCGTCGTGTGTCTCAGCAGCCTTGTGACTCAAAGGTTGATCCTCTCCGAGAGGCATTCTGCTCGTCCACGGCTGAGCTGAGGTCCTGGCTAGACCGGCATACAAGATACACCTGGCCTGAATTCGCTAGAGCTGTCACTGGCCCATGGGGAACATGAGTTGACTTCTGTCACACAAGATGAATTTTGACACTGCTCCGATGGAACCAGTTCGTCAGCGTTCCAGTTCGAGTTGTACAACTCCTCGGGAAACACCACGCTGCAGCCCAACACGGGCTACTACGCCAAATTCGCCTACTCCATGACAGCGGTGACCCAGAGCACCCGGGGGCTCGACTGGTCGTGCGACACGGGGTGGTCGAGCGAGGCTCAGACGCCAACCCTGAACTCGTTCACCAATGGCCAAACCGTCCCGACGGCCGAGACCACGGGCTGCGGCTGCGCGGACTCCTCGGGCCGCGACCAGTTCCAGGGGCACGGCGGTGACCCCGTCAACTCGCTGACCCGCTCGGAGAACGAGCAGCTGACCGACGCGACCCTGGCTGCCCCGGGGGGTTCCCTTCAGTCTGACGAGGAAATCCTCAACGCCCCCGGGCAGCTCGCCCAGGGGTACATAGACACTCAGTCCTTCGGGCTGGCGCCATCCCTCGTCCGGGCGGACAGACCTGCCCGAAAGCACTCGCCTACGAAGCCGGCGGCATGGCCGCCATTCTCACGCCCTGGGGCGAGGATGACGCAGCGGCGCTCACTGTCGAGGAGATCAGGGCCAGGCACAGGGAGCGAGGTGCCGAGCCGAAGATCGACCCCCGGGCGACCCCACTGCAGCCGATCCACCTAAGGGCTGTCCCGCAATGATCACCTTCGGCTGTCCGCGTGGCACCGTGGACTCCGGAGGGGGTTGAATGCCGGGGTGACGGACTGGACGCAGGTGGTCGACGCCCACGGGGCGAGCGAAC
>NZ_JBNQTI010000160.1:0-21430 GCF_050325825.1 Kitasatospora sp. LaBMicrA B282 | reverse complement strand
CTGGCCGGCGGCGCCCGACCGGCCGCCCCGGCGACCGGCGGCGCCCGGGTCCCCACCCCGGCGGGCGACGGCGCCCGACGGCCCGCACCGGCAACCGAACTGACGACCTGATGAACCTGAACGGCCTGATGAACGTGAACGGAGGGACCCCAACCATGCGAATCGGATTCGCCGGACTCGGGACCATGGGCGGCGGGATGTGCCGCCGCCTGGCCGAGGCGGGCTTCGAGGTGACGGCCTTCGACCTGGACGCCGCGGCCGCCGAGCGGGTGGCCGCCGGGGCCGGCGTCACCGCCGTCGCCCGGCCCGCGGAGCTGGCCGCGCCGGTCGTGGTCACCATGCTGCCGGACGGTGCCGCCGTGCGGGCGGTCGCCGAGCAGCTGCTGGAGCACCTGGAGCCGGGCGCGGTGCTGGTCGACACCGGCTCCAGCGACCCCGGCGACACCCGCGAGCTGCGCGAACTGGCCGCGCGGTACGGGGTGCACGTGGTGGACGCGCCGGTCTCGGGCAGCCCGGCGGCGGCCCGCGCCGGTGAGCTGACCCTGATGGCGGCCGGCGACGCGGCGGCGCTCGACCTGGCCGAACCGGTGCTCGCCGCGCTCGGCCGGGTGTACCGGGTCGGCCCGTCCGGCGCCGGCCACGCGCTGAAGGCGCTGAACAACCTGCTCTCCTCGATCAGCCTGGCGGCGACCGCCGAAGTGCTGCTCGCCGGACGGGCGTTCGGGCTGGCGCCGGAACTGATGCTGGAGGTGATCAACGCCTCGACCGGCCGCAATCACGCGGCCGAGACCAAGCTCCCGGCCCACGTGCTGACCGGCACCTTCGACTCGGGCTTCGCGCTGCGGCTGATGCTCAAGGACCTGCGGATCGCCGCGCGGCTGCTGGACGAGGCCGGCGGCCCCGCCGACCTGAGCCGGGCCTGCCGCGGGATCTGGGAGGAGGCCCACGCGAAGCTGCCGGACGGCGCCGACAACGTCGAGGTGGTCCGGTGGCTGGAGGCCGAGGCGGGACGGGAGCTGCGGGCATGACCGGGAGCGAAGGAAGCGGCGGCGCCCCGCGGATCGCCGTCATCGGCGGCACCCCCGCCACGCTGCGCAAGGTGTGCGCGGCGGGCTTCGAGGTGGTCTGGCTGCACGGGCCGCAGGAGCTCGACACCGCCGGCCTCGAGCACGTGGCGGAGGCCCATCTGACGGACTACCGGGAGCCCGCCGCCATCGCCGAGCTGCTCGCCACCGTGCACCGGCGGCGCCCGCTGGTCCGGGTGGTCTCGATGATCGAGGACGGCCTGGAGTCGGCCGCGGCGGCCACCACCGAGCTCGGCCTGCCCGGCAACGGGCTGGACCTGGTGCGGGTGCTCCAGGACAAGCTGGCCTTCCGCACCCTGCTCGCCGAGCGCGGCATCGACGCCGTCGCGGCCCGGCTCGGACACACCGCCGCCGACATCCGCGCCTTCGTCGCCGAGCACGGCCCGGCCGTGATCAAGCCGCGCTACGGCTCCGGCAGCCTCGGGGTGCGGCTGGTCCCGGACCTCGCCGCCGCCGACGAGGCGGGCGCCTGGGCCGCCGGCTTCGGCCTGCACTCGTTCCTGATCGAGCAGTACCTGTCGGGCACCGAGATCAGCGTGGAGACCTTCAGCTTCGCCGGCCGGCACGTGGTGCTCGCCTTCACCGCCAAGGAGAAGCTCGCCTCCTTCGTCGAGGTCGGACACAGCCAGCCCGCCGGGCTGGACCCGGGCACCTCCCGCCGGGTCGAGGAGCTGGTGTCCGCGATGCTCGACGCGGTCGGCCTGACCGACGGGCCCGCGCACACCGAGGTGATCCTCACCGAGCAGGGGCCCCGGCTGGTCGAGTCGCACAGCCGGCGCGGCGGCGACCGGATCGTGGACCTGGTCCACCAGGTCTACGGGATCGACACCGACGCGCTGGCCTTCCTCTGGTACGCCGGGCGCACCGCGCCGGTCGAACCGGGCGCGCCGACCTGCGGTGCCGCGATCCGCTTCCTGACCGCCGAACCGGGCGTCGTCGAGGCGGTCGACGGCCTGGCCGAGGTGCTCGCCGACCCGGACGTGGTCGACGCCGCCGTCACCGTCGGCCCGGGCGACACCGTGCTGCCCATCGCCTGGTCCTACGACCGCTGCGGCCTGGTGCTGACCCGCGGCCGGGACGGCGCGGACGCGGTCGAGCGGGCGAGCGCGCTCGCGGCCCGGATCGCGATCCGCACCCGGCCCGCCGCCGACCGGCCGCCGGCCCGCACCCTCGCCACCATCGCCGCCCGACCCGACCGGCTCGTCGGGGCGGCACCGACCCCGAACCACGACAGGTGAGTTCCGCCATGACCGTGATGACCACCCGCACCCTGGCCCGCAGCCTCGGATCCGGCTTCTTCGCGCACGCCGCGGCCTGCCCCGACGACATCGCGCTGACCATCGGTCCGCGCCACTACAGTTACGCCGAACTCGACCGCACCGCCCGCGGCTGGGCCGCCCGGCTGCACCAGGCGGTCGGTCACCGCCCGCGCCGGGTGGGCGTCTTCGCCCACCGCAGCGAGACGTCCTACCTGGGCGTGCTGGCCGCGCTGGCGGCCGGTGCCGCGTTCGTGCCGTTGAACCGGAAGTTCCCGCTGCACCGCACCCGTGGCATGCTGGCGCGCGCCGAGCTCGACGCGGTCATCGTGGACGCCGGCTCGCTGCCCCAACTGGCCGACGTGCTGGCCGGCCTGGAGCGGGTCCCGGTGGTCCTGACCGAGGCCGACCTGACCGAGGCCGACCCGGCCGGCGCCGAGCCGCTCACCGAACTGCCCGAGACCTCCCCCGAGGACCTGGCCTACCTGCTCTTCACCTCCGGCAGCACCGGCACGCCCAAGGGGGTCCCGGTCACCCACGGCAACGTCCGCGCCTTCCTGGACGCCGCCCAGCAGCGCTACGGGCTGACCCCGCAGGACCGGCTGACCCAGACCTTCGACCAGACCTTCGACCTGTCGGTCTTCGACCTGTTCATGGCCTGGGAGCACGGCGCCCGGGTCTGCGCGATGGACGCCATGGAACTCCTCGCGCCGTTCACCTACCTCACCCGCAACGGCATCACTGTCTGGTTCTCGGTGCCGTCGGTGGGCACCGTGCTGGCCAAGCGGAACGCGCTGACGCCCGGCCGGATGCCCACCCTGCGCTGGAGCCTGTTCTGCGGCGAGGCGCTGCCCCGGGAGCTCGCCGAGGCCTGGCAGGCGGCCGCGCCCGACTCGGTGGTGGAGAACCTCTACGGTCCGACCGAGCTCACCATCGCCTGCGCGGCGCACCGCTGGGACCCGGAGACCAGCCCGTCGCAGTGCGTCCACGACAACGTCCCGATCGGCGAGCTCTTCCCCGGGCTGCACCCGCTGGTGGTGGACGAGGACCTGGTGCCGGTGCCCGAGGGCGCCACCGGAGAGCTGTGCGTCGCCGGGCCGCAGACCACCCCGGGCTACTGGCAGGCGCCCGAGCTGACCGCGCAGCGCTACGTCGAGCACGGCGGCCGGACCTACTACCGGACCGGTGACCTGGTCCGGCGTCAGGACGGCGCGCTGGTCTACCTCGGCCGCAACGACCAGCAGGTGAAGGTGGGCGGCTACCGGGTGGAGCTCGGTGAGATCGAGGCGGTGCTGCGCCGCAGCGGCTGCGCCGAGGCCGTCTGCCTCACCTGGCCCGACCCGGGGACGATCACGGCCGTCGTCTCGGGCACCGACGACCCCACCGCCGCGGCCGACCGGGCGGCCGAGCAGCTGCCGGCCTACATGGTGCCGCGGTCCGTGCACCTCATCGACGAGATGCCGGTGAACGGCAACGGCAAGGTCGACCGCAACGCGCTGCGCGGCTGGCTCGACGACCGCGCGAAGAACGTGACCGACCAGCTCGACACGGACCGGCTCGACAACGACAGGCTCGACACCGCCCGATTCACCGGAGGCACCCGTGCACACCGCTGACCAGCTCATCGCCCGCACCCTCGGCATCGACGTCGAGGCCGTGACCGCGGACCTGGAGTACCAGTCCGTGCGGGAGTGGGACTCGCTCGGCCACGTCGCGCTGATGGTGGCGCTCGAGAACGCCCACGGCGTGCACATCGACGACGACCTGATGCTCACCCTGCGTTCGGTCGCGGCGATCCGGGCCTTCGTCGACGGGGACCGGGTGGACGACGCACCCGCCCCGGTACCGGAGCGCGTACCCGCCGCGGCGCCGGTACCGGGCGCCGTCCCGACGCTGACCGTCCACCGCGGGCTGGACGGCGTGGTGCTGGACCACACCGCGATCACCCGGATCGACGGCGCCGAGGGCGTCCTGGAGTACCGCGGCTACAGCATCCACGACCTGGCCCGGCGGGCGAGCTTCGAGGAGGTCGCCCACCTGCTGGTCGAGGGCGAACTGCCGGACCCGGGCACCCTGGAGGTGTTCGGCAAGGAGCTGGCCGCCCGCCGCGAACTGCCCGGGCCGGTGCTGGACCTGGTGCGCTCGCTCGCCGGCGCCCACCCGATGGACGCGCTGCGCACCTGCGTCTCCGCGCTCGGGGCGCTCCGGACGCCGGCCGACCGCTCCCGGGACGAGAGCCTGGCGGAGGCCCGCGAGGTCGGGCTCTCGCTCATCGCCCAGGTCCCGATGATCGTGGCGGCCCACCACGCGGTGCGCAGCGGTCGCGAGCCGATCGTGCCGCCGGCCGGCCTCCCGTACGCGGAGGCCTTCCTGACGGCGCTGCTGGGCGAGGCCCCGACGCCGGCCGCGGTGCGGTTCGTCGACAAGGGCTTCATCGTGCACGCGGACCACAGCTCGAACGCCTCCACGGTGGCCGCCCGGGTCGCGGTCGGCTGCCGGGCCGGGATGAACTCCGCGGTCACCGCGGCGCTGGCCGCCTTCGCCGGCTCGGTGCACGGCGGGGCCGCCGAACGCGCCGTGCAGGTCGTCGACGAGGTCGGCGCACCGGAGCACGCCGAGCGGTACGTCGCCGAGCGTTTCGGCAGCGACCAGCCGGTGATGGGCTTCGGCCACCGGGTCTACCGGACCGAGGACCCGCGGGTGCGCCACCTGCGGGAGACGGTGGTCGAGCTGAGCCAGGAGCGGGGCGACCCGCGGGGCCTGGCGATCCTCGACGCGGTGGCCGCCGCGATGCGGCCGTACGGGCGGCACGGCCTGGCGCCCAACGTCGACCTCTACGCGGGTCTGGCCTACCGGCTGCTCGGCCTGCCGGACGACCTCGCCATCGCGCTGTTCGCGATCGGCCGCACCGCCGGCTGGGTGGCCCAGGCGCTGGAGCAGCAGGCGAACAACGTGCTGATCCGCCCGCTGCTGGACTACACCGGCCCGATCTCGCGCCCGTACCCGGGAGCCGCCGCATGAGCGCCGACACGCTGACCACCGAGGCACCGGGCGGGGCCCGGCCCGCACCCGCGGTCGACCTGCCGGCCTTCGCCGAGCGGGCCGGGATCGCGCTGGACGCCGTCCCGTACAGCGGACGGGTGCTGGCCGAGTCGCTGCTGCGGGCCGGCGCCGACGAGCAGGCCGCCCTGCTGCTCGGGCGGCTGGCCGAGGGCCGCGACCCGGACCTGGAGCTGGCCTTCCGGCCGGCCCGGATCCTGGTGCAGGACTACACCGGGATCCCGCTGTTGACCGACCTCGCCGCGCTGCGCGACCAGGTCCGCGAGCCGCGCCGGGTGAACCTCGGACTGCCGGTCGACGTGGTGGTCGACCACTCGGTGCAGGCCGACTGGACCGGCCGCCCCGACGCCCGGGCCCGCAACGAGGCCCGGGAGCTGAGCCGCAACGGGGAGCGCTACGCCTTCCTGCGCTGGGCCGAGCAGGCCTTCGACGGGCTGCGGGTGATCCCGCCCGGCCAGGGCATCGTCCACCAGGTCAACCTGGAACAGCTGGCCACCGTGGTGGCCGAGGACCGGGACGGGCGGCTGATCCCCGACACCGTCATCGGCACCGACAGCCACACCACCATGGTCAACGGCATGGGCGTGCTGGGCTGGGGCGTCGGCGGGCTGGAGGCCGAGGCGCTGATGCTCGGGCTGGCCCACCCGATCCGGATCCCCGAGGTGGTCGGGGTCCGGCTCACCGGGTCCGTCCCGGCCGGCACCACCACCGCCGACATCGCGCTCACCCTGACCCGGCTGCTGCGCGAGCGGAACGTGCGCGGCCTCATGCTGGAGTTCACCGGCCCCGGCATCGAGGTGCTCTCGGTCGCCGACCGCTGCACCATCGCCAACATGGCGCCCGAGTACGGCGCGATGACCGCGTTCTTCCCGGTCGACCGGCAGACCCTGGACTACCTGCGGGGCACCGGCCGGACCGAGCAGCAGGTGGCCCGGGTCGCCGGGTACTGCCACCGCCAGCGGCTGCTGCGCGAGGGAGGCGAGCCGCGGTTCGGCCGGGTGATCGACTTCGACCTCGCCGCGGTCCGCCCCAGCCTGGCCGGCCCGAGCCGGCCCGACCAGCACCTCGAGCTGGCCGAGCTGCCCGACTCGTTCGCCGCCGTGCCGACCGGCGCACCGGTGCGCAGCGGCCCGTACCGGGACGGCGACCTGGCGATCGCCGCGATCACCTCCTGCACCCACACCTCCAACCCGCAGGCCATGCTGGCCGCCGGCCTGCTGGCCCGCCGGGCGGTGGCGCGCGGCCTGACCGTGCCGCCGCACGTCAAGACCAGCCTGTCGCCCGGCTCCCAGGCGGTCACCCGCTACCTGGAGCGGTCCGGCCTGCTCGCCGACCTGGAGCGGCTCGGCTTCCACGTCGCCGGCTACGGCTGCATGACCTGCAACGGCGGCAGCGGCCCGCTGCACGCCGGGCTCGCCGAGGCCGTCGAGCGCGACGGCCTGACGGCCTGCGCGGTGCTCAGCGGCAACCGCAACTTCGAGGCGCGGGTGCACGCCCAGGTCCGCGCCGCCTACCTGGGCTCCCCGGCGCTGGTCGTGGCGCTCGCGCTGGTCGGCCACGTGCGGATCGACCTGACCCGCGAGCCGCTCGGCACCGACCCGGCCGGCGTGCCGGTCCGGCTCGCCGACCTCTGGCCGAGCACCGAGGAACTGCTGGAACTGGAACGCGAGTTCGTCACCGCCGACGCCTTCGGCCCGGGGTCGGGTCCGGCCGCGGGCTGGGCCGACCTCCCGGTGCCCGGCGGCGAGGTCTTCGCCTGGGACGAGGCCTCGACCTACGTCCGGCCGCCGGCCTACGTCGGCCCGGCCGCGCCGCTCCCGGCGGCGCTGCACGGCGCCCGGGCGCTGGTGCTGCTCGGCGACGACGTCAGCACCGACCACATCTCACCGGTCGGCTCGATCCCCGCGGACTCCCCGGCCGGTCGCCACCTGTGCGCCCGGGGCGCGGCCGAGCTCAACTCCTACGGCTCGCGCCGCGGCAACCACGAGGTGATGGCCCGGGCCACCTTCAGCAACCCGCGGCTGCGCAACCAGCTGGTCGGCGGGGCCGGCGGCGGCACCACCCGGCACCTGCCGAGCGGCGAGCGGATGCCGGTGTTCGACGCCGCCGAGCGTTACGCACGGACCGGCACCCCGCTGCTGGTGCTGGCCGGCCGGAACTACGGCACCGGATCCTCCCGCGACTGGGCGGCGAAGGGGCCGCGGCTGCTGGGCGTGCGGGCGGTGCTCGCCGAGAGCTACGAGCGGATCCACCGGGCGAACCTCTGCGCGATGGGGATCCTGCCGCTGCTGCTGCCCGAGGGGCGGTCCTGCGCGGACCTCGGGCTCACCGGCCTGGAGGAGTTCGAGCTGGCCCTGGACGAGGTCGAGGCCACCGGGCGGGTGCGGGTCACCGCCGACGGGACCGTCTTCACCGCCCGCGCCGACGTCCGGTCGGCCGGCGAGTGGCAGGTGCTGCGCTCCGGCGGCACCCTGCCCTACCTGCTGGAGCGGTTGCGGGCGGAGGAGGCGCGGTGAGCACCCTGATCCTCGACGAACTCGGCCTGGCGGCCGAGGCCGCCGGACTCGCGGACCGCAGCCGCACCCTCACCCCGGTGCACCTCGGCACCCGGGACGTCCCGATCGGCACGGTGCTGGACGTGATCGGGCGCCACGAGGGCCTGCTGCCGCCGCGCACCGGCCACCTCGGCAACTGGGCGGACATCGCCCAGGGCCGGGCCGGCGCGATGGACTTCAACACGGCGATCTGCGGCGGCGGCCACGGCTACCCGCTGATCTACGGCTTCACCCGCACCGAGGCCGACACCGAGGGCGGCGACGAGGTCTACCGGCCCGGCTCGCTGATCGAGGCGGGCCAGGCCCGGGAACTGCCGCTGCACACCTGGGACGGGCGGCGCTTCGTGCGCCGCGACCGCAGCCAGCCGCTGTTCTGCCCGCTGGTGCGGACCGAGCAGGACGGGGAGCCGACCGCGCTGGTCACCGTCCACTGGCAGCGGATGCTGCGGATCCCCGGCTACCGGTTCAGGAACTGGGCGCACTCCCTGGTGGACAACGCGCCGCTGCTGCTCGACATGCTCTGCGTGCTGCTGCAGGACGCGACCGCCGGGAAGTACCCCGAGCGGGCGCTGTCCGAGCTGATCAGCCACGCCGCCCACCTGGACGGCCGGGTCGGCCGGTCGGGGCCGGTGCGCGACGGCGCGGGCTACCTGCTGGACGGGTTCCGCTACGACTCGCCGCGGGCGCTGGCCGAGGCCGTGCTGCTCTCGCTGCGCGCCCTGACCGAGCCCGACCGGTTCTTCGCCGACATCGGCGCCATGCCGACCGTCCTGCCGGTGCCCTCGCTGCTGCTGACCAACATGCTCTTCGCGGTCTTCGGCGACCACCGGCCCGAGGAGCGGGGCATCCCCGACGAGGGCCCGTTCATCACCCACCTGCACTGGGGCGCCCGGGCGATGGCCGGCTGCCCGCCGCGCCGCAGCGGCTACTTCGCGCGCCGCTCCCGGCTGCGCCCGATGCGCGACATCATGGGCTCGCTGGTGCGCAACTTCCCCGAGGCCAAGCCGATCTGCTTCGTGCTGATGCCGGCCCAGGTGTTCATGCTCTGCCCGCCCGGCTCCTCCTTCGGCGACCTGGACCAGCTGGCCGCCGTGATCAAGGCGGTCCGGGCCGCCGACCCGCAGCGGGCCCACGAGGTCGCGCTGCACGAAGTGGCGAGCCGCGCCGAGGAGTTCTCCGGGTACCTGCGCTCCAGGTTCCGGCCCGAGGCGGGCGTGCCGCGGGACGGCGAGGCGCGCGAGGCCGACCTGCCGGTCGAACCGGAGGGCTTCCGCGAGCTGACCTTCGCCCAGGCCTGTGCCGTGGTCGCGGCGTTCGAGGAGGTGTGCGGCGGATGAGGATGACCCACGAAGCCGTCGCCATCCCGTTCACCGAGCCGTTCGCCAGCAACCGCGGCGTCGCGAACGAGGTGCGGCAGAGCGTGGTCCGGCTCTCCTGGCAGGGGCTGACCGGCCTCGGGGCGGCGCTGGCCGTCGACCCCGGCGAACTCGACGCCTGCGCACCGCTGCTGGCCGACGCCTCGCCGTTCGCCCGGCGGGACGCGCTGGCCCGGCTGGCCGCCGCGGGGGCGCGCCCGGCGGTGCTCGCCGGCGTCGACCTGGCCCTGCACGACCTGCTCGGCAAGGCGACGGACCGTCCGCTGCACCAACTGCTCGGCCTGGCCGGCGCTCCGCTGCCGCCCACCGCGCTCTCGCTGGGCGCCTGCTCGGACCAGGAACTGGCCCGGCGCGGCGCCGCCTGCCGGGACTGGCCGATCCTCAAGCTGAAGCTGACGGCGGCCGACGACGGCCGCCGGGTCGGCTTCCTGCGCCGGGTCTACCCGGGCCGGATCTGGGTCGACGGCAACGGCTCCTGGGAGCCCGGGCAGGCGCTGAAGGTCGCCGAGGAGCTGGCCCGGCACGGCGTGGAACTGCTGGAGCAGCCGGTGCCCGCCGGCGACGTCGAGGCGCTGCGCACGGTCCACCGGCACTCTCCGGTCCCGGTCTTCGCCGACGAGGACTGCACCGGGCCGGCCGACCTGGCGCGGCTGGCCGGCGCGGTGACCGGGATCAACATCAAGCTCACCAAGTGCGGGGGGCTGCAGCCCGCGCTCGACATGATCACGCTGGCCCGCGCCGCCGGCCTGCGGATCATGCTCGGCTGCAAGAACGAGAGCACCCTCGGCGTCACCGCCATGGCCCAACTCGCGCCGCTCGCCGACCACCTGGACCTGGACGGACCGCTCCACCTGCGGGACGACCCGTTCCGCGGCATCGAGATCGACCGTGGCAGCATCACCCTGCCACCGGGCCCCGGCCTCGGCGTCACTCCCACCAGCACTCGCACGGAGAAGAACTGACCATGGCTCTGCGCTGCGCCCTCCTGGACGACTTCCAGCACGCCGCCCTCGACCACGCCGACTGGTCGCCGATCGCCGACCAGGTGGAACTCGTCCCGTTCCGGGATCACTTCGGCTCCGAGGAGGAACTCGCCACCGCACTGGCGGACTTCGACATCGTGATCACCCTGCGCGAGCGGGTGGCCTTCCCGGCCTCGCTCTTCGAGCGGCTGCCCAGGTTGCGCCTGCTGGTCGCCTCGGGCATGCGCAACTCGGTGATCGACCTCGCCGCCGCCGAGCGGCACGGCGTCACCGTGTGCGGCACGGCGAGTTCCTCGCAGCCCCCGGTCGAGCTGACCTTCGCGCTGCTGCTGGGCCTGGCCCGGCAGCTGGTCCCGGAGAACGCGGCGCTGCGGGCGGGCGGCCCCTGGCAGGGCAGCGTCGGCACCGACCTGCACGGCCGCTGCCTCGGCCTGCTCGGCCTCGGCCAGATCGGCACCCGGGTGGCCCGGATCGCGCTCGCCTTCGGCATGCGGGTGGTGGCCTGGAGCCCGAACCTCACCGCGGAGCGCGCCGCGGCGGCCGGCGTGGAGCTCGCCGGCTCCAAGGAGGAGCTGCTGGCCGCGGCCGACTTCGTGTCGATCCACCTCAAGCTCGGCGAGCGCAGCCGCGGCCTGCTGGGCGCGGCCGAACTGGCCCTGCTGAAGCCCACCGCCTACCTGGTCAACACCTCCCGGGCGGCCATCGTCGACCAGGACGCGCTGCTCGCCGCGCTGCACGAGGGCGCGATCGCGGGCGCCGGCCTCGACGTCTTCGACCTGGAACCGCTGCCCGCCGACCACCCGCTGCGCTCGGCCCCGCGGCTGCTCGCCACCCCGCACCTCGGCTACGTCACGCACGACAACTACCGCACCTACTACGGCCAGGCGGTCGAGGACATCCAGGCCTTCCTGGCCGGTGCGCCGGTCCGCCGGCTGTCCTGACCCCCGGCCCTCGACCCCGGCCCTCGAACCCGGCCCCCGACGGCGGCTCTCGACCCCCGACGCCGGCCCTCGACCCCGACCCGATCGGAGCGAACCACCGTGACCAGCACCCGTCGCACGATGAAGCTCGGTGCCTTCCTGCCCGCCCCCGGCCACCACGTCGCCGCCTGGCGGCACCCCCGGTCCCGACCGGAGGGCGGCCTGGACTTCGACTACTACCGCTCCCTGGTGCAGACCGCCGAACGCGGCCTGTTCGACATGGTCTTCCTGTCCGACGGCGCGGGCGTGCGCACCCACTACAAGGACGCCGACGAGCTCAGCCGCCAGGGCCGGATGGTCCACTTCGAGCCGCTGACCCTGCTCTCCGCGCTCGCCGTGCACACCAAGCACATCGGTCTCACCGCGACCGCGTCCACCACCTACAACGAGCCCTTCCACATCGCCCGCAAGTTCGCCTCGCTGGACCACCTCAGCCACGGCCGCGCGGGCTGGAACGTGGTCACCTCGGCCACCGACGCGGAGGCCCGCAACTTCAACCTGGAGCAGCAGCCCGACCACGCCGCCCGCTACCACCGGGCCCGCGAGTTCATGGAGGTGGTCACCGGCCTGTGGGACAGCTGGGAGGACGACGCGTTCCTCTACGACAAGGCGTCCGGGCGCTTCTTCGACCCCGCCAAGCTGCACGTCCTCGGCCACCGGGGCGAGCACTTCGCGGTCCGCGGCCCGCTCAACGTGGCCCGGCCGCCGCAGGGCCACCCGGTCATCGTCCAGGCCGGCTCCTCGGCCGACGGGCAGGACTTCGCCGCGCAGTGGGCGGAGGTGGTCTTCACCGTGCAGCAGACCCTGGACCAGGCGCAGACCTACCGCCGCGGGCTGCGCAAGCAGGTCGAGGACCACGGGCGCGACCCCGACGGCCTCAAGGTGATGCCCGGCGCCTTCCTGGTGCTCGGCCGCACCCAGGCCGAGGCGGAGGACCGGTTCGCCGAACTCCAGGACCTGGTCGACCCGGTGCTCGGGATGAGCCTGCTCACCGCGCAGCTCGGCGACGTCGACCTGTCCGGCCACGACCTGGACGGCCCGCTGCCCGAGCTGCCGGAGACCGGCGGCAGCATCGGCAAGCAGCAGGTGATCTACCAGCAGGCCAGGAGCCAGGGGCTGACGATCCGCCAGGTCTACCAGTCGGTCTCGGCCGGCCGCGGCCACCACCGGCTGGTGGGCACCGCCGAGTCGATCGCCGACCAGCTGGAGGACTGGTTCGTCAACGAGGGCGCCGACGGCTTCAACATCATGCCCGACTGCCTGCCCGACGGCCTGGACCAGATCGTCACCCTGCTGGTGCCCGAGCTGCAGCGGCGCGGCCTGATGCGCACCGCGTACCAGGGCAGCACGCTGCGCGAGAACCTCGGCCTGGCCCGCCCGGCCCACCGCGCGACGGTGGTGGCCCGGTGAGCGTCGACGCCCTGGACCTGCGCTCCGCCCTGCGCTCGCACGCGGCCGGGATCGTGGTGCTCACCGCGCCCGGACCGGTCGGCGTGACGATCACCTCCTTCACCTCGGTCAGCGCCGCTCCCGCCCTGGTCTCCTTCGCGCTGGCCGACACCTCCAGCACCTGGCAGCAGGTCCGGCAGAGCGACTGGTTCGGCATCCAGGTCCTCAGCGCGGAGCAGCAGGACCTGGCCCGGCTGTTCGCCACCTCCGGCGCCGACCGGTTCGGCCCGGCCACCCGCTGGCACCTCGGGCCGCACGGCGTGCCGCTGCTGGACGACTGCCTGAGCTGGCTGGTCTGCGCCAGGCAGGACACCCTCACCCTGGGCGACCACCACGTCGTCGTCGCCGCCGTGGAGCAGGCCCGCACGGGCGCGCCCGGCGACAGCCTGGTCCACCTGCACGGCGCCATGCAGCCGGTGCCCCACCCCCTTCTCGTCAGGAGCTGACCATGCCCACCACCCTGGTGCTCTCCCGCCAGCCGCTCGCCTCCCGCCCGCTCCAGGAGTGGGTGGACGACCCGGCCGACAGCGTCGTGCTGTTCACCACCGAGCAGGCGGTGGCCGGCGCCGAGGACGAGCTCGCCAAGTACTTCCCGCGCCACCACCTGGTGGCCGACTACCACTCCTGGACCGCCGAGGCCGCCGCCGAGCAGGCCGCCCGGGCGTTCGGGGTGGACCGGATCGCCTGCACCAGCGAGCACGACGTGCTGCGCGCGGCCCGGCTGCGCGCCCGGCTCGGCCTGCCCGGCCAGCAGCCGGCCTCCGCGGCCGCCTACCGCGACAAGGTGCTGATGAAGCAGCTGGCCGAGCAGGCCGGTCTGGCGGTCCCGGCCTTCGCCGCCGTCGACGACCCGCTGGACCTGCTGGACTTCGTGGACGCGGTCGGCTTCCCGGTGGTGGTCAAGCCGCGCTCCGGCTGCGGCTCGGTGGGCGTGCACGTGCTGCGCGACCGCGAGGGCCTGGAGCACTTCCTGGCCGGGGAGCCGGAGTCGGCGCTGCCGTTCCTGCCCGGACTGTGGATGGCCGAGTCCTTCGTGACGGGCGAGCTCTGCCACGTGGACGGCGTGATGGCGGACGGGCGGATCGTGCACGCCTGGCCCGGGCAGTACAGCAGCGGGGTCGCCGAGTACCTGGCCGCGGACACCTTCATCTCCAGCGTGCTGCTCGCGGCGGAGGACCCGCGCCGGGCCGTGCTGATGGCGTTCGCGGCCGAGCTGATCGCCGCGCTGCCCGCCGCGCCCGATCCGATCGCCTTCCACCTGGAGGCGTGGATCTGCCCCGACGGCCGCGTGGTGCTCTGCGAGATCGCCAGCCGGGCCGGCGGTGCCCTGATCGCCGAGACCTACGAGCGGGCCTTCGGTGTCCACCTCGCCCGCGAGGGCCTGCGACTGCAGTGCGGCAGCGAGCCGACGATCGGCGGGCAGCCGGCCGAGCTCGAACGGCCGAACGGCTGGCTGATGATCCCGCCGGGGTTCGGCCGCTTCACCCCGCCCGCCGAGCGGTGCCCGGTCCCCGGAGTCGACCTCACGGTGCAGCTGGCGGCCGGTGCGGTCGGCCACGGCGTGGGCAAGGCGTCCAACACCGCGGCCCGGGCGCTGGTCAGCGGGGCCACCGCCGACGAGGTGCGCCGGCGCATCGACGAGGTGGTGGCGTGGTGGCAGCGGAACGCGAGCTGGAGCTGACCGGAGGAGGGTTGAGTCGATGGGACAGCTCTACGAGGAACTGACGCCCCGGCTGAGGGAGTTCATCGCCCGGTCCCCGATGTACTTCGTGGCCACCGCACCCCTGGCGGCGAGCGGCCGGGTCAACCTCTCGCCCAAGGGCGGCATGGACACCTTCACCGTGCTGGACGGCACCACGGTGGCCTACCTCGACCTGATCGGCTCCGGCGCCGAGACCATCGCCCACCTGCGGGAGAACCGCCGGATCACGCTGATGTTCTGCTCGTTCACCCGGCAGCCGAAGATCCTGCGGCTGTACGGCGAGGGGGAGTGCGTCTTCCCCGACGACCCGCGCTGGGACGGGCTGATCGGACGGTTCGGCAGCCATCCGATCCCGCGGTCCGTGATCGTGGTGGACGTCCGCCGGATCGCCGACTCGTGCGGCTTCACCGTGCCGGAGATGAGCCTGATCAGGGAGCGCGACCTGCAGGACAAGTGGGGCGAGAACAAGACGCAGCACCAGCTGGAGGAGTACATGGTGACGAAGAACAGCCGCAGCATCGACGGCCTGCCGGCCCGGCCCCCGCGCGAGGAGCCGGTCCGGTCCGGCGCCGGCCCGGCGGAGGTGCAGCGATGACACCCCCGACATCCCTGACGCCCCTGATGCCCCCGACATCCCTGACGCCCCCGACAGCCCCGGCGCCCGCGACCACCCGGCACGCCCTCGCGCTGGTCGACAGCGACTACGCCGACACCCCCTACGACACCTGGGCGGCCGCCACCGGCACCCGGCTGACCCTGCTGGTCTCCGCCGAGAAGTACCCGCAGTACGCGCACCTGCCCGAGGCCCGGCCGATCGACGGCTACCACGAGGGCGGCGAACTCGAGCGCGCGGCGCTGGAGTCGGTGGGCGGCGGACGCCCGTCCGCGGTCGTCGCCCGGGCCGAGGGGGACGTGCTGCGGGCCGCCCGGCTGCGCGAACTGCTCGGCCTGTCCGGCCAGCGCTGGGAGAGCGCCCGGGCGTTCCGCGACAAGGTGCTGATGAAGACCATCCTGCGCGAACACGGCGTGCCGGTACCGGCGTTCGCGCCCGTGCGGGTCGCCTTCGACCTGTTCGGCTTCGTCGCGGAGCACGGCTACCCGGTGGTGGTGAAGCCGGCCTACGGCGCCGGCTCCAGCGGGACGCACATCCTGCGCGGCCAAGCCGACCTCGACGCGCTGCTGGCCGAGGGCCTGCCGGAGGACGCCGAGGTGGAGCGCTTCGTCGAGGGGCAGATGTACGTCGTCGACGGACTGGCCGTGCAGGGCCGGCCGGTCGCCGCGTTCTCCTCGGTCTACCTCAACGGCGGCTGCCTCGCCTTCCGCGGCGGCGACCACATGGGAGTCGCCCAGCTCACCCGGGACGACCCGCTGGTGCCGCGGCTGACCGCGTACGCGGCCCAGGTGCTGGCGGCGCTGCCGACCCCCGAGTGCACCACCTTCCACCTGGAGGTCTTCCACACGCCCGACGACCGCCTGGTGATCTGCGAGGTGGGCAGCCGGACCGGGGGCGGCCTCACCCAGGCGGCGATCCGCGCCTGCGCCGGCTTCGACCTGGACGAGCGGTGGTTCGCCGGCCAACTGGGCGAGCGGGTCGCCCCCGCGGAGGTGCTGCAGGGCGTGGAGCCGGGACATGCCTTCGGCTGGGTCGTCTTCTACCCCGAGAAGGGCCGGCTCGCCGCCCTGCCCGGGGAGCCGCCGGCCTTCGTGGCCGAGCAGCGGGTGCACGGCACGGTCGGCCGGTCCTACCAGGGCGGCGAGAAGTCCGGGAAGTACCTGTGCGGCTATGTGGTCACCGGGCGGGACACCGACGAAGTCGCCAAGCACACCGAAGAGTTGGCCGCGTGGTACGCGGACCGGATCCGTTGGGAGAAGTGATGGACAGGCGGTACGTGGTGATCGGCGCCGGCGCGATCGGCGGGGTGGTCGGCGCGCGGCTGCACCGGGCCGGGCACCGGGTGGTCCTGGTGGCGCGCGGCGACCAGCGCGCCGCGCTGCGGCAGCACGGGCTGACCGTGCACGGCCCGGCCGCGAGCGAGACGGTGCGGATCCCGGTGGTGGCCGGCCCGGAGGAGCTCGAGCTGCGCGACGGCGACGTGCTGCTGCTGGCCGTCAAGACCCAGGACAGCGCGGCCGCGCTGGCCGCTTGGGCCGGCCGCCCGGTCGCCGCGGGCGGCCGGGCCGCCGACCGGCTGCCGCTGGTCTGCCTGCAGAACGGCGTGGAGAACGAGCGGCTGGCCCTGCGGCACTTCCGGCAGGTGTACGGCGCCATGGTCGTGCTGCCGGCCGAGTTCCTCACCCCGGGCCAGGTCCGCACCTGGTGCGGACCGCGGACCGGAGCACTGGTGCTGGGCCGCTACCCGGGCGGCGCCGACCGGACCGCCCGCGACATCGCCGCGGACCTGAACGGGTCCGACTTCCGCGTCCTGGTCGACGAGGACGTGCTGCGCTGGAAGTACGGCAAGCTGGTCGGCAACCTGGCCAACGCCGTCGACGCGCTCTGCGGTCGCCGGCCCGGGGCCGAGGCCGCCGACCTGGCCGCCCGGGCCAAGGCCGAGGCCGTCGCGGTGCTGGACCGCTCGGGCATCGGGTACGCCGCGGCCGCCGAGCTGGCCGAGCTGCGCCGCGGCGTGGTCGAGGAGCCGCCGGCCGCCGCCGGGCCCGGCTCGACCTGGCAGAGCCTCAAGCGCGGCGGCTCCGCCGAGGTGGACTACCTGAACGGGGAGATCGTCCTGCTCGGGCGGGCCTGCGGCGTGCCCACGCCGGTGAACGAGGCGCTCCAGGCGCTGGTGAACCGGTGGGCGCGGGAGCGCCGCGAGCCCGGCAGCCTGGCCCCGGCGGAGCTCGCCCGGCTGATCGAGTCCGAGCTGATCGAGCCCGAGCTGATCGAGCCCGAGCTGATCGGGTCCGAGCTGATCGGGTCCGAGCTGATCGGGTCCGAGCTGCTCGGGTCCGAGGCGATCCGGTCCGAGCCGGCGGGAACCGAGCAGACCGGCTCCGCGGCGGCGCCCGCCGAGCAGGTCGGTGCGCGGTAACGCCGCGCCCGGCGGGGCCGTCCTCAGCAGCGCCGCCCGGCGCACCGGGCCGCCGTCAGCAGGGCTCCGGCTGCTCGACGGCGGTCCGACCGGCCCCGGACCGCAGCGCCGCCCCGGGATCGACCTCGGCCAGCAGCTCCTCGGCCCGCTCCAACCAGGTCTTCGAGCCGAGCTCGGCGAAGAGCGCGCGGGAGGCCTCCAGGTGCCCGGCGGTCAGCGCGTAGTCGGCCCGCTGCAGCGCGATCTCGGCCAGCGCGTAACGCGACCGGGCCTCGACGGCCCGCTCGCCGACCTGCCGCGACAGGTTCAGCGTGCGGGTCAGCGTGTCCACCGCGCTGTCCAGCCGCCCCTCCCGCTGCCGCACCGTGCCCAACCCGTAGAGCGCGTACGCCTCGCCGATCCGGTCGCCGCCGGCCCGCACGATCCGCAGCACCTCCTGCAGCGCCTCCTTGGCCAGGTCGGTCTGGTCGGTGGAGAGGTGCAACTCGGCGAAACGCTGGAGCACCTGGGCCTCCACCCGCACGCAGTTCTCCTCCCGGGAGATCACCAGCGCCTGCTCCAACATGGTGCGGGCCCGCTCGGTGCTGCCCGCCGTCATCCACCAGCCGGCCAGGCTGCGCAGGATGTGGGCCTCGCCGATCCGGTCGCCGACCAGCCGCATCACGGCCAGTGCCTCGTCGTACTTCTCCCGCATCGCCCGGTCGTCACCGCGCACGCCGTCCAGGAAGGCGTCGTTGCGCAGCACCAGCGCCCGCCCGTGGTCGTGCCCGGTCGACTCGAAGAGCTCCCGGGCGCGGGCGAAGTGCTCCTGGGCCTGCTCCGACCGGGTCTGGAACATGTGCAGGGTGCCCAGCGAGTAGAGCATCGCGGCCTGGCCGACCGGGTTGCCGGCCCGCACCGCCGCCTCGTGCGCCAGCCGGGAGGTCACCTCCCAGTCGTCGAAGTGCCCCTTGGACTCGAAGAGCGTGACCGAGGTGAGGGCCAGGTCCCAGCACAGCTCGTCCAGCCCGGCCGCGGCGGCCTGCCGGACGGCCGTCACCAGGGCCAGCCGCTCGGAGCTCCACCAGTCCACGCCGTCACCGGCCGCCTCCGGGCCCGCGGACCGCGGCGGCCGCCAGCGTTCGGCGGTGCCGTGGATGATGGTGTAGTCGCCGCCGTACTCCCGCCGGTGGGCGTCCTCCGCCAGCGCCAGCCAGCCGCCCAGCATCCGGGCCAGCGCGGCGTCGCGCTCCGCCGCCGTCTCGGTCACCAGCAGTTCCTCGTGCGCGTAGGCGCGGACCAGGTCGTGGAACCGGTACCGCGGCCCCGGTGAGTTCGGGTACTGGACGATGTCCATCACCTGGGCCTCGACCAGCACGTCGAGGATGTCCTCGGCGGTGCACGGGTCGGTGTCGAGCAGCGCGGCGGCGATCCAGGCCGGCGAGTCGGGCAGCTGGACCAGGGAGAACAGCCGGAACAGCCGCTGCGCCGAGGCGGGCAGCGCGCGGTAGGTGAGGCTGATCGTGGAACGCAGCTCGAGACCGTGGTGGCTGAGCTCGTCCAGGCGCTGGCGCTCGTCGCGCAGCCGCCGCACCAGGCGTTCGATCGGCCAGTGGGTGTGCGAGGCCAGCCGGGCGCCGGCGATCCGCAGGGCCAGCGGCAGCCCGTCGCACAGGTTCACCAGCTCGACGGCGGTGTCCAGCTCCGCCTGGACCCGCTGCCGGCCGATGATGCCGGAGAGCAGGTCGAGCGAGTTGGACATGTCGAAGACGTCGACGTCGACCCGGTGGATGCCCGGCACGTGGGCCAGTCGGACCCGGCTGGTCGCGATCACCGCGCAGGTCGCCGAGCCCGGCAGCAGCGGCGTCACCTGGTCCGCGCCGGTCACGCCGTCGAGGACGACCAGGACGCGGCGGTCGGCCAGCCGGCTGCGGTACATCTCGGCCCGCTCCTGCGGGTCGTCCGGGATCGCCTTCGCCGGCACGCCGACCGCCCGCAGGAACCGGGCGAGCAGCGTCCCGGTGCGGCTGTCGGCGTCGCCGGTGCCCTCGGCGGCCAGGGTGTGCAGGTCGGCGTAGAGGTGGCCGTCGGGGAAGTGCGCGCCCGCCTCGTGGGCGGCCCGGACGGCCAGCGCCGACTTGCCGACCCCGCCCGGCCCGCAGATGTTGACGATCGGCACCGCGTAGCCCGGGGCCTGCGCGTCGGCGGCCGGCACGATCAGCTGCTTGATCTGGTCGAGCTGGCTCCGCCGACCGATGAAGTCACTGATGCTCGCCGGTAGTTGACGTGGAGTCAGGAGGAAGTCGGAGTCCGCGGGGGCGGCTGCGGGCAGTGGTGCGGCCGGCTCGGCGGGACCGGGGGCCGGGTGTGCGGCGGTGCTGGTGGCGCGCCCGCGGTGTCCGTCGGGGCTGCCGGGGCCGCCGGGGCCGGCGGGGAGGTCGAGGGTGGGGGACTGGTTCAGGATCGCCTGCTCCAGCTCCCGCAGCTCCTGGCCGGGCTCGATGCCGATCTCCTCGACCAGGGCCCGGCGCGCCCGCTGGAAGGCCTCCAGCGAGTCGGCCTGCCGGCCCGAGCGGTACAGGGCCAGCATCAGCTGCCCGTACAGCCGCTCCCGGAGCGGGTACTGGTCGGTCAACGCGGTCAGTTCGGCACCGAGTTCGCCGTGCCGGCCGAGCAGCAGATCGAGCCGGACCCGCTCCTCCAGCACGGTCAGCCGCCGGTCGTTGAGGTGGATCGCCGCCCGCTGCGCCAGGTCGCTGGGCACCCCGTCCAGTGCCGGGCCGCGCCACAGCGACAGCGCGCTGCGCAGGGTCGCCGCCGCCAGTTCGGTCCGTCCCGCGGCGCCCTGCTCCCGGGCCGCCACCACCAGCCGCTCGAACTCCAGGCTGTCCACGCTGCCCGGCTCCAGCTCCAGCGCGTAGCCCGGGTAGCGGGTGGTGATCGCCTCCGGGTGCCCGGCCTGCGCTAACCGCTTGCGCAGGATCGAGATCGCCACCTGGATCTGTCCGCGCGCCGTCGTGGGCGGCGCATCCCCCCACACGGCGTCGATCAGTTGCTCGGTGGAGGTGGTCTGGTTGACGTTGAGCCCGAGCATCGCCAGGACCACGCGCTGTCGTGGTCCACCGAGGTCCAGCGGGTGCTCCTCGTGAACCAGGTCGACCGGCCCCAGCAGCCTCAGCAGCATGCATCCTCCCCCGTGAAGCAAAGGCGCTCCGTGCTCGATGGACGTCGTGTGTGCGACGTCCATCGGCTTCGCCTGCAGACTCTACAACCGCCGCTTAAACCGGACGGTAGGGGTGGCGCGCTTATTTCCGCACGCCGCGGATTGCCGCCGTTTTCCGCCGTGGTGCCTTTCTGCACAGCGATGGGCACCGTAGGTGACAACGGTGCTTTGTGTGCGTCCGGGGACGGACGATTGTGTGCCTCCGGGGCCGGGCGTTCGTATGCGTCCTTGGCCCTGCGGGTGGCGCCCCGGAATCGTGGTCCGGCCCGCGGCGGCGCGGATCCGGAAATGCCTCGGGCCGGCCGCTCGACGTGCGCCGTCCCGCCCGATTCAGCGGGCCGCCGGACTCACGGGGTGACCGGGGCCTGGAGGGTGACCATGCCGAGGACGCCGAACTCGAGCTTCACGGTGAGCGACTGACCGGCCGGGGGCAGCGGGGCGCCCTGGAGCAGGACGCGCGGGCCCTGGGCGCCGAAGGTGGTGGTGCTGCCGGGCTTGAGCAGCACGCCGGCCTGGGTGACCCCGGCGCCCGGGGCGGTCGGGTCCTGGACGGTGGCCTGGCCGCCGCCGGCCGGGAGCACCAGGGCCAGGTGCTCGGGGACGCTGCCGCTGTTGTGCACCGTCATGGTCAGCTCGCCGCCGCCCGCGGCCGCCGGGTGGACCCGGGCGTCGGTGATCTGCACGCTGACGCCGTTGGCGGACTCGCTCAGCTCGCCGGGCCCGCCGGCGCTCGGCGCCGCCGGGCCGCCG